>JASLCO010000155.1 GCA_030146505.1 Moraxellaceae bacterium | reverse complement strand
ACCGTGCCTTTGCCGACCCGGCACAGGCACGGTCCACCACGCCGATTTCCTCGGCCAAGCCACACGTGCCCACGCTGCGCGCCGAACCCGTGATCTCACCGGCCAGCCCCTGCTCCCGCAGCGCGCGCGCAAAACTTGATCCGATCAAACCAAGACCAATGACGGCAACACGGGCAAACGCGACCTGGTGAAAGGGGGACGGCTTCATTCCAGCACGGTCCTGAGCGCCTGCAGGAAGCGTTCGTTCTCGGCCCGCGAGCCTATGGTGACACGCAGGAAATTCGGCATGCCGTAATTGCTCACCGGCCGTACGATCACGCCCTTGCGCAAGAGCCTGGCATACACGGTCATGCCGTCACGCCCCAGGTTCACGGCCAGGAAATTGCCTCGGGAGGGAATCACGTCCAGCCCCAGCGCCCGCACGCCTTCGGTGATGAACTTCATGCCGGCGGCATTGAGTTCGCGCGAACGCGTCACGAAAGCCTGGTCACCCAGTGCCGCCACCGCTGCCCGCAAGGCCAGGGCATTCACATTGAAAGGCTGGCGCACGCGATTGAGCACATTGGTGATGTCCGGATGGGAAAAGGCATAACCGATGCGCAGGGCTGCCAGTCCGTAAGCCTTGGAAAATGTGCGGCTGACGATGACATTGGGATAACGGCCCAGAAAGTCGAGGCCATCCGGCAACATGCCCGGCTCCACGTATTCGCCATAGGCCTCGTCCAGAACCACGATGACATTTTCGGGCAGAGCCATCAGGAAGGCCTCAAGCTCGCCCTCCTCCACCCAGGTGCCTGTGGGGTTGTTGGGATTGGCAATGAACACGAGACGGGTCTTGTCGGTAACCGCCCTGGCCATGGCCACGAGATCATGCCCCCAGTCCTTGGCCGGCACGCTGATGCCGGTAGCGCCCACGGCCTGTACCACCAGCGGATACACGGCAAAGGAATGCTGGGAAAAAACCGCCTCGTCACCCGGCTGGAGAAAGGCACGCGCGGTGAGCTCAAGAATGTCGTTGGAACCATTGCCCAGCGTGATTTCTTCCAGCGGGCGCTGGTAGAAACCCGACAGCGCCTTTTTCAGCACGAAACCATTGCCGTCCGGATACAGGGCCAGCTCGCTCAATCCGGATTCGATGGCATCCAGCACACGCGGCGAGCAGCCCAGCGGGTTTTCATTGCTGGCCAGCTTGATGATGTCGGTAATGCCGAGCTCGCGCTCCAGCTCCTCGATGGGCTTGCCGGGCTGATACGGCGACAGTTTCTGCACGCCGGGAGCGGCAAGCGAGATGAAATCACAGGACATGAGGGCTTCTCCGTGAAACGTGAAACGTGAAACGTGAGGGTCACCACGTTTCACGTTTCACGTTTCACTCATCAGGTTTCACATTCAAAGCACGGCTTTCGGATACGAGCCCAGCAGCTTGAGATCGCGCACACGGCCACCAAGCTCGGCCAAGGCTTCCTGCACGGCCACATCATCGACATGCCCCTCAAAATCGATGAAGAAGACATAGGACCACGCATCCGTCTGCGAGGGGCGGCTTTCAATGCGCGTGAGATTGATGCCACGGCTCTTGAAGGGCTCCAGGATGCCGTAGAGCGCACCGGCCTGGTTCTTGTGCATGGAGACGATGATGGAAGTCTTGTCGTCACCCGAGCGCGGCACCGCCTGATTACCGATGATGAGGAAGCGCGTGGTATTGCGCGGATTGTCCTCTATGCATTCGTGCAGTTTTTTCAGGCCGTAGATTTCTGCTGCCGTTTCACCGGCGATGGCCGCGGAATGCCACTCACCTTTTATGCGCCGGGCGGCGTCGGCATTGCTGGATACAGCCACGCGCTCGGCCTTGGGGTAATGCGTATCCAGCCATTTGCGGCACTGCCCCAGCGATTGCTGGTGCGAGTAGATGCGTGAAATGGAATCGGCCCGGGTCCCTTCGCTCACCAGCAGGTGATGATGGATGCGCAGCTCCACTTCACCAATGATGTGCACGGAAGAGTTCATAAAGGAATCGGCCGTGTGCGTGACCACACCTTCGGTACTGTTTTCTACCGGCACCACGCCGTAATTCACAGCACCCGCCTCCACTTCGCGGAAAACCGCATCAATGGCTGCCAAGGGTACGGTTTTGACCGAATGACCGAAATGCTTGAGCGCAGCGGTTTGCGTATACGTGCCTTCCGGACCGAGGAAGGCAATGCGCATGGGCTGCTCCAGCGCCAGACAGGCCGACATGATCTCGCGGAACAGACGGGCCATCTCTTCCGGATGCAGAGGACCGGCATTGCGGGCCATCACCTTCTGCAGCACCTGCGCTTCACGCTCGGGACGATAGAACAACGTGTTTTGCGCCTGCGGGTCTTCGGCTTTCTTGACCTCGCCCACCAGTTGCGCGCAATGCGCACGCTCATTGATCAGGGCCTGAATCTGCTCATCAAGCCCGTCAATCTTCTGGCGTATCTGTTCGAGCGTCAGTTTTTCGCTCATCCGGCAACCTCACGACAGTTGTAGGCGCGAATTCATTCGCACGCCGCCCATGGTGTGCGAATGAATTCGCACCTACCTCTCCCCTGTGGAGAGGAGCCACACATAGAAGGAATAAAATCAACCCATCTTCTTCTGGAAGTCCTGCATGAAGGCGATCAGCACATCCACACCCTCTTCCGGCACGGCGTTATAGATGCTGGCACGCATGCCACCCACGGAGCGGTGGCCGGCCAGATTCAGCAAGCCGCGCTCTTCGGCATCCTTCAGGAAGGTCTTGTCCAGACTGGCATCAGCCAGCGTGAACGGCACATTCATGATGGAGCGGTAATTCTTCACCACCGGGTTGTGGTAGAAGCCGCCGCTGTTATCAATGGCCGCATAGAGCTTGGCGGCCTTGCGCTGGTTGATCTCGGCCATCTTCTCCAGGCCGCCGAGATGCTTCAGCCACTTGAACACGAGGCCGGAGAGATACCAGCTGAAAGTCGGCGGCGTGTTGTACATGGAACCGTTATCAGCGGCCACCTTGTAATCCAGCATGGTCGGCGTGCCGGGCAGGAGCTCACCCAGCAGGTCTTCACGCACGATGACCAGCACGATGCCGGCCGGGCCGATATTCTTCTGGGCACCGGCATAGATCAGGCCGAATTTCGACACATCCAGAGGCTGCGACAGGATGCTGGAAGAAAAATCCGCCACCAGCGGCACCTCCACTTCCGGAATGTAGTTGAACTGCACGCCGTGTATGGTTTCGTTCTCGGCGTAATGCAGATAGGCCGCCTTGGGATTCAGGTTCCAGGTGTCGAAAGCAGGCACACTGCGGAACTTGTTGTGCTCGTCAGAAGCCACCACATTCACGTCGCAATATTTCTTGGCTTCAGCAATCGCCTTGCTCGACCACATGCCCGTGTTCACATAGTCGGCCGTGCTGTGGCCGCGCAGCAGGT
>JASLCO010000096.1 GCA_030146505.1 Moraxellaceae bacterium | reverse complement strand
AGGACCTGCACCGGGTATATGCGGACTATCCGGTGTTTCCCCAGCCCACGGAGGCCGTGGCAGCCTTGCAGCAGGGGCTGGCGATAGGGGCGACGCTTTACACCGGCTTTTTCAATGCCCGCCATATCGCCGCCGTGCTGGTGGTGGGCGAAGGCGAGGTGCGCGCCATGCGCTATCTCAGCGTGCATCCGGCTACGCGCGGGCGCGGCGTGGCGGAGCGGCTGGTGGCGGAAGTGCGCCGGCTGGAAGCAGAGCGTGGCACGAGCTGGCTGGAAGCGGATTTCGACCTCAGCCAGGAGGGCATTCCGGACATGCTGCTGGCGCTGGGTTTCATCCCGCACGGGGAAAGCAATTATCGCTGCCGGCTGCAGGGCTGAGCTGCTTATTCCGGGGATTCGCACCCTGACTGCCCTGGCATTCTCTCCCCTCAGGTTTTCGGCAAAAGCCGGAGCCCGTGGGGCAGTGAAAAAATCACTGTCGCCGGAATCCCTGCGACATCAAAAACGTTCCGGCGCCGGTCAACCCACTCAAAAATCGGTTCAGGCAGTTTCGGCACTGGGCAGGCTGTTGGCCGGCATGACCAGTGGCAGGCGCAGCAACAGGCTGAGGCCGGGCTGGCTGGTCTGGCCGCTGCGGGCCTGGATGTCACCGCCCAGGGCAATGGCCAGGGCGCGGGCGGTGGCGAGGCTGAGACCGAAGCCCTGCGAACCGTGGGCCGAGCCGCAGAAGAAGAACGGCTGGAAAAGTTTTTCCAGCGCCGCTGCATCCAGGCTGTCGCCACTGTTGCTGACCTCCACGGAAAAATCCTTGTCCTGCCGCGTGACAGCCACGTTCACCTCGGGCACACCGCCGCCGGGCCGCGGCCCGACATGGGCCAGGGCGTTTTCCAGCAGGTGGTCCAGCAGCTCCAGCAAGAGCGCCGCATCGCTTTCCACCGTCAGCGTGACTGGCTGCTCCAGGCGCAGCATCACGTCGCGCCCGTGCACGCGTTGCAGGTTGGTGATCTGGCGCTGCAGCAGCACGGCAATGTCCACCTGCTCGCGATGGGGCCGCAGTTCCAGGCCGGCGGCCTGGAAATAGCGCAACACAGCGTTGATAAGGCCACGCAGACGGATTTGCCCCTGGTCCACGAAATCCAGCATCTCGCGCGTTTCCTCGCTGAGCGTGCCCCGCTCTATCACCTGCGCGGCCGAAAGCCAGTTCAGCGGCGTGTTCATCTCGTGGGCGAGATAGCGCAGGAAAGTCATCTTGTCGGCATCGAGGAGGCTGAGGCGGGCAAAGGCGCGTTTGAGTTCGCCGAGCAGGCCGACATTGTCCTGCTCCAGCTGCCAGGCTTCGCAGGCGCGTGTGAGCGTGAGTTTCAGTTCCTGGCTGTCGATGGGCTTGCGCAGGTATTTGTAGATGGCCGCTTCGTTGATGGCACCGACAATGGCATCGATATCGGTATAGCCGGTAAGCAGGATGCGCTTGGCATCCGGGCGCAGGTTGCGGCTGTGTGCCAGCAGCTCCACGCCAGTCATGCCCGGCATGCGCTGGTCGGAAACGATGATGTGTATGCCGGCGGCGAAGGCCGGATCGGCGAGCTGGCGCAGGGCGTCGTTGGCATCATTGGCCAAGTGGACGCGGTAATCGTCTTCCAGCAGGCTGGCCAGCGAGGTCAGGTTGAGTATCTCGTCGTCCACCAGCAGCACGCCGTAGCGCGGAGTGCGGGTGGCCGCTGCCGTGTTGCTGCGCGTGCGTGAATCAAACAGTCCCATGACTTCCTCCCTGAGGCGTATCGCTGGCCATGGCGTGCTCATGGCTGGTGGTGTGGCGCAGCGGCAGGCGTATGCGGAAGCAGCTGCCCTGGCCGGGCGCCGATTCCACCGTGATCTCGCCTTCGTGTTTCGTGATGATGCCGTAGGAGACGGACAGGCCGAGGCCGGTACCCGAACCTACATCCTTGGTGGTGAAAAAAGGCTCGAAAATGCGCTGCCGGGTAGCCTCATCCATGCCGGTGCCGTCGTCGTGGAATTCCGCCAGCCACGCATCTTGCGCCTCACCGTCCAACCGGGTCTGTACCCGCAGTGTGCCCAGCGGCGGCAATTGCCGGTGCTGCTGGCGCGCCCGGTCGGTAATGGCCTGGCAGGCGTTGACGGCCAGGTTCATGAAAACCTGGTTGAGCGCGGCGGGGTAGCAAAAGCCGGAGGCATCGGCATTGTCCTGCTGCAGCCGGATGTCGATGCTGTCGGCATATTGCGCGCGCACCAGGTTGAGCGTGGCGGTCAGGCCGTCGTCAGGACGGGCGATCTGCGCTTCGGATTCATCAAGGCGGGAAAAACTGCGCAGGTCGCTGACGATGAGGTTGAGCCGGCGCGTGCCGTCGTGGACCAGTGCCAACTGCTGGTCCAGCCGCCGGAAGCGCAGGTCGAGGTCGGCCAGCAGTCCGGGATCGCTGTTTTCGTCAGTGAGCCCCTGCAGGAATTCCTGCAGGCGCAGGATGTCGCGCTCCAGGTTTTCCGCCGCCAGTCGCGTGAAGTTGGCGGGATTGTTGATCTCATGCGCAACCCCGGCCACGAGGCCACCCAGGCTGGACATCTTTTCCGACTGCACCAGCTGCTGCTGTGCCGCCATCAGCGCAGCATGCTTTTCATTCACGGCACGCAGGCTTTTCAGCAGGTCCTGCGTGCGCTCGTGCACCTTGGACTCCAGCGTCATGTTGTGTTCCTGCAACTGCTTGCGGGCAGCCGCCTCCAGCGCGGACTTTTCGTCCTTCATGTGGTTGATGCGGTCCGCCAGCGCGAAGGAAAACAGCACGAGCTCGAAGGACGAACCTATCTGCACCGAATAATTGCTGAACACGGAGGTGGGCAGCACGCCGAAATTCTGCAGCACATATACCAGCATGCCGATCACGTAGAAGCCCGAAGCCAGGCTGAAATAGCGGGCTGGCTTGTAGCCACGCATCCAGAGACCGGTGCCGGCCACCACGCAGAGCACGGCCACGATGCCCGCCAGGCGCTGGCTGGCAGGATAAAGCAGGCGGTCGGGCAGGAAGAAAACGGAAAACATGGCCAGCACATCGCAGGCCATGAAAGCCAGGAACAGCCAGTCCAGCCATCGCCATTCGCGGCGCAGGTCGAGGAATTTGCGTGTGAACTGCGCCTGCGCATACATGCTGAGGAAGACGAATACCAGAAAGGCGGTATTCATCACGATGAAATCGGGCCAGAAATAGCGGAAGGCCAGACCGTTCACGTCGAAGAAGGAAATGCCGAGGCCGGCACCGTAGAGCGTGTAATAGAAATAAACGCTTTCGCGCAGCGTGAAGAAAAGGATGAGGTTGAAAAGCAGCAGCGCGATCAGGCCGCCGTAATAAAGCCCGAGCAGCAGGTGCCGCGTTTCCGTGTCGGCAATGCTCTGCTTCAGGCTGGTCAGCTGCAGGTCCACGTTGATGGTGCCGGCCCCGTGCAGTTCCATGTAATAACTGTCGGTTTCACCCGCCCGGGGCGTGAGGAAAAAGCCGAAGGCTCGCGTGGGAAGTTCACGCTGCGCGAAGGGGAACTGATCGCCGGTACGGCTGGCTTCATAGCCGCCCTGGCCATCCGGCCGATAAAAGGTGAAATAGTCGGTCAGCGGATATTGCTGCCAGACAATGTAGGCGCGCCGGTCGGGCTGCTGCCATTGCACCCGGAAACGCAGCCAGACATGCGCGGCGGTGAAACTGAAATTGGGAATGTCGTGGTCGCTCTGGCTGAAAGCCTGTTCCGGCAGGCGGCGTATGTCGTCCAGCGTCAGCTGGCCGCTGTAGTCGAGGTAGTAATCCAGGTCGCGGCCCAGCTCATGGTGCATTTCGCCGCCACTCACCGCCACCACATTCCCATGCGCAAGACCGGCCAGCAGGAGCAGCAGCCAGAATGGAACGCACAGGCGCAGGAGGTAAGGGCAAGCAGGCATGGGCAGCGTTCGCGGCGGATAATGTCACTGAGCAGACACAAGACGATGTCCGAGAGCAATTGTGGGGATTACCGTAGCCGGATGCCAGCTGCTGGCCGGTAGAGACAAGTGGATCAGTGGGCGCCGTGCCTGTCGTGGGAGCGGCTCTGGCCGCGAAGCCTGCCTGGTGCTGCCCTGCCCATCGCGGCGAAAGCCCTTTCCAAAAGCAGCCTTAGAGCCTGTTCACGATCTCAATTTCCGTTGTCCCGGCGAAGGCCGGGACGACGTTTTCAAGGTTCTGTGCTTATCAAAAGCAGCGAGTCCAGAGATCGTGAACAGGTTCTTACTGCTTGATCGGCCCTGAAACCCCCTGCATTTGCAGCGTGCCCTTGGGGATCAGGAGGTCTATGCCGCCCACGCCAGGGAGGCTGAGCAGGCCGGGGATGATGGGAATGCTGAGCGAAGTGGCAATCACCGTGTCGCTATCATTGGCCAGCGTCGCCAGCATGCGGCCGTCAGGCAGGAACTGCACGGGGCCGGACACGCTCGCGCTGAAGGCATAGCTGTGCAAGTTGTGGCCTATGGGGAAGCCCAGCAGTTTCGCATCCAGATTCGGCTCGTCCAGATAAAGCTCCAGTGTGGCGGAAAGGCGCAGGCCGTTGCCGTCATTGCTGATGTAGCCGGTGACAGGCAGCTCGCGTTTGTTGCCATTGGCCGCATTCTGGGCGTAGCGCACCCGCATGATTTGCGGGCCGGTGGGAGCGTTGATCGTCATGCCCAGGGACTTGGCCACCACGTCCACACTGGACGCAATGATCTGCGTGGGTTGTATGAGCACCCGCACGGCATTGCGGTCGGCATCGAAATCCGCCACGTCGGCATCCAGCGCCGTGCTGAGGAAAAGGAACTGCTGCAGAGGGCAATCGGCACCACCGGGATCGCAGCCTATGCGCGCGCTGCTGACCAGGCCGGAGACACCACTCACCTTGATGCGGGCCGCATTCACCATGGCGTAGTCGTCACCGCTGCCAGTGGCATCGGCTTCGCCGGCATCATGCACGAAATTCGCGTTCACATCCGAGGTCGGCAGGCCGCGCAAGCGCTGCAGCGTGCTGGAAACGGCTGGCACGGTCCTGAACAGGATGACCATGTCGGGGCCGCCGCCGGTTGCTGCCGGCGCCGAGCCGGGACCTGCGGCCAGAATCTGTGTTTGCAGGGGCAGGCCATTGCTGCCGCAGATTTGCGTGCCGGGATTGCAACTGCCGGAACTCATGCTGCCATTCGAGGCCATCGTGTAGCGATAGAGCTTGCCGGCCGTCCACGGCGTATCCGGATAGAAACGCAGTGCCTGCTCGCCCACTTCAAGGCGGCCGGGCACCGCCGTCCAGTTGCCGCTGCCGGCGCTGCTGGCATTGCTGCTGGTTTCCACCCTGAACGACGCCGCATTGATGCTGGCCGCATTCATGCTCTGGGAAAACTGCACGGAAATGCTGCGATCGACTGGCAGTTCGGGAATGGGCAATTCGTCATCCAGCGTGCCCAGTCCACTGGTTTTCCCGCCCAGGCAACGCCCTTGCGTACCGCTGATACTGCTGCCGGAAATGCTCACGCTGCTGCCGGTAGTTGCACAGGGATAACCGGGATAGGCCGCCAGCACCACGGGCGAACGCGAGGCCGGCGCGAGCTGCGTGCTCATAGTGAACTGCTTGCTGTAGGCCTGCACCAGCTCATTGCCGGCAATGTCCCTGATGTCGGTACCGAGCTGCACGGTGTAATTCGCACCGTGCATGAGCGGCGTGGCCGGCGTGATCACGATGCTGCTGCCGTCAGCGCGCCAGCTGAAGGGCTCCGCCACGCCACCACGCAGGAACTGCAGCGAGCTCGTGGTAATGCTGGCCGGGTCCAGCGGCTCGGTGAAGGTAAGGATGACGGGGTCGCCGGGACGGGCCCGACCGGGGGCATTGGCGTCGGTGCCGGCATCGCCCGGCACCCAGGATTGCAGGGCAGGTGCCGTGGTATCCGGCACGGGGGCAGGCGCCACATGCTCGTCGGCATAACCCTCCAGATGGAAAGACAGCACACCGGCCGCCTGGTCCAGGCCCAGCACGTCCAGCTCGGCCACACCGATGCCGTCCATGACGAGCTTGCCCTCTTTCACGATGGCAGTGCCCACCACTTCGATATGCAGGAGGTTCTGGTTGAAGGCGCCATTGGCCGATGAATTTTCCGACGACATGGCCGCGTCCATCACGAGATAGACCTGGCGCGGCACATCCGGAGAAGTGCTGTAGGGATTCGCCGTCATGTAGCCGTTGGCATCGGAAATGATGTTGACCTTGACGGCACCGGTGTTGAGATTGGCCGGCACCTTGCCGACGATTTTCACATCCACCGAACTGCCGGCCAGCATATTGCCGCGCGCCACGCGCAGTGGCGTGGCATCCGGGTAGTGCGGCACGAAGGCCAGCTCGGCAAAAAGATTGCCCTGCTGCTGCGATGCACTGTCATTGCCCAGCAAGGTGGACGTGATGGGTACATTGTTGATGGCTGCGCCGGTGAGCGGCGACAGCAGTGCGCCACCATTGGAATCGCCCGCATGCAGCGCCGTGGTGGCACGCGGCATGGAATCCTGCGGCGTGAGGGTCAGGGCGGAATAATCACCCGGCACCAGCGCATCACCCAGCGTGCTTTTCAGGCTGCTGCTGAGCCTGAGCGTGTACTGCTCGCCGGCAGTAAGGTCAGCCACCGGGTCAATCGTGAGCAGGCGGCCGCTGGCCAGGAGGCGTGCCGGCACCAGCGCGCCGCTGGCATCTTCCAGGCTCACACTCTTGCCCAGGCCATAGGCCAGCGTTTTCTGGTCCAGGGGTTGCGTGAACTGCAGGCGCAGCGAGGAAAAATCCATGAAAGGAAAATTGCCCTGCACCGGCAGGCGGCGCGCCACGGCAAAAGCGCCACCACCGCTGGTGACCAGCTGGCGCGGCCCCTTGTTGGCAGGCCGCGTGCTGAAGGTGATGGGCTCGGGCTTGATGTCGCCATCGGCGCTGGCGAGCTGGCTCCAGCTCACGCTGTAATTGGCGTTTTCCGTCAGCTTGCCCACAGGCTGCAACAGCACGCCGCGGCCTTCATCCACGATGTTCACGGTGAAATCCGGATTGCCGGGACCGCTGATGGAAAAATGGCCTTTCAGCGCCGCTGCCGAGCTTTCGCTCAGCGCTTGCGCAAAATGCAGCACCACGGGCGCGGTCGGCGCAATCTGTGCCTGGCCGTTGTACGGATAGGCAAAGGTCAGCGTGTTGTTCTGCGACCAGCTTGCCGGCACGGTTGCCGTCTGGTCGCTGCCACCGCAGGCCGCCAGCAGCAGGCCCAGGCTGCCGGCACAGATGAAGGCAAGAGGCGCTTTCATGATGATCCTCCCGCTCAGAATTTCAGGGTCATGGTGCCGGTGAACACATTCACCATGCCGCCGGTTTCCACGGTTTCATACGGCGCGCCGTTGTTGTACTGCATGGACGTGAGATCGAACTGGCGGTCTTTCAGCAGATGCAACTGGTAACCAAAGTCGAAGCGCACCGGATAGGCAAAGATCCACGGATCCTTGAATTCCATGCTTCCGCCCAGGCCGATGATGTAGCGGTCGTTATCGAGATAATTCACATCCAGCGAACGGTCCGAATCCAGTGCCGAGGGCTGGAAGGCCACGCCGGCAGTAATGCCCAGCATGTCGTTCAGGCGGTATTCCAGCCCGAGGCGCGGGATGAAGATGTCCTTGAATTGCAGATTGGCCTGGTCGCGGATGGTGTCGTCCTGAAACTCATCAGCGAGCTTGGACCACTGCTGCCATTCCGCCGTGAAGCCGGCACGCAGGCGTTCGCCCTTGTACTGCAT
>JASLCO010000094.1 GCA_030146505.1 Moraxellaceae bacterium | reverse complement strand
CAGCACATCGAAGTCCGCGCCCAGGCCCAGCAGGGTGAGGCCCGGATTCACGAAATTGGATTGCCCCTTGTCCTTGGAAGAGCGCAGCGAAGGCAGGATGCCGTTGCGGCCGGACAAGGCCACGCCGCCACCGCCCACCAGCGGCACGCCCTGGCGGATGAAAAAGCTGGTGTCGGCGCCGGCGAACTGCGGGTTTTCCAGGATGGCGTCAAAGCCGTTGGCCTTGCCGTCGAAAGGATTCCTGTCGCCGGAGGCATACAGGACATTGCCGCGCAGGCGTATCCAGTCGAAATCGCGCGAGAGCTCGGCGGCCGTGAACCAGGCGGCAATGTCCTGCTTTTTTTGCGCGAGCGCATTGCCGTCGGCCGTGCCCAGCGCAAGGTAGGCCGAGGCGCTGAGACCGTAGCGGCCGAAATGGCCGTCGCCGTTGTAGCCGAGATAGCTCACCTGGTAATCGTGCGCACGCACATCGCCGATCACGGCGGGGCGCACGAGGAAACCGTTGTCGTCGTAATAGTCGGCACCGGATTCGCGGTTGCGGTTGTGCACCAGGCTGAGCTGGCTGGTGAAGCCCGGGCGCGGGAAATCCTGGCGGTAGAGGTTGAACAGGTAGACATCATCGTCGCGCGGGCGTTGCGAGAGATCGTTGAGGCCGCTGTTGGTGTCTTTTTCCAGGCGGCGCAGCCAGGCCAGGTTGTATTGCCAGCGGTTGCTGTCGCGGTTGCCGAAAAGGCGTATGCCCAGCGCATTGTCCTGGAAGAGGAAGCCGCGGAAATCTGCCTGCATGGGCTGGATGCCCACGCGCAGGCTGTCGAAGTCGTAGCGCACGGACGCATTGCGCAGGTGCTTGTCGAAAAACAGTTCCTGCACACCCGCGAAATTGTCGGTGCGGGAATAGCCGCTGCGCGGGTCCACGCGCAAAAGGCGTTCTTCTTCCACGCGCGACTGGTTGTACTGGAAGACGGGCACGAAGCGGAATTCGTAGTCGGGCGGGCGGAAGGTGGTGTCGCCGCGCGAGAGGCCCAGGCTGACGATGACATTCTGCACCAGTGTGTTCTGGCGGCCGTTGCCGTAGATGTCGTAGGCACCGGGCTGGCCCGAGGTCTGCGGCGCCACCGGTACCGGAATGCGGCGCATTTCATACGTGCTGTCGGAAATCAGGCCGAGATTGAAAAACCATTCCGGGAAATGTTCCGGCGCAATCGGCAGGTCGCCCTTGAGTACGTTCTGGTGGTAGGGGTCGAAAAAGGGAAAGCGGAAGTCCAGCGCCTGCATGATGCGCCAGCGGTCCGGCACCGGCACGGATTCGCGTGGCAGGAGTGCCTCGGGCGGCGCCACCTGGCCGGCATAAAAAGGAGCCTGCGCCTGCGCACGCGGCAGATTGTGCAGGTTGCGGCGCGCAATGCCTTCCGCTGCCTGCGGGTCGGCCTCGGGCGTGCCGATGAGCAGGGGTTCCGGCGACAGGGCGCGTGCAGGGCCCACGGCCAGCGCCATGTCGTCGTATTCGGCCGGCGCCTGCTGCACCCAGCCGAAGCTCAAGCCTGCGGCGCTGGCCACCGGAATGCGGAACCAGTCGCCCTGCTGCAGGTCGGCCTGCAGGATTTGTCCGCGCCCGAGGCGGGCAATCACGGCGGCATTGGCATCGGCCGCATCGTAAACATTGAGCTGGCGCGCCTGTACCTGCAGCTCAAAACCGGCCGTGCTTTTTTCCGCTGCGGTGGCTGCTGCGATGTCCGGCATGCCAGCCTGTGTTTCGGCCCCGGCACCGGGAGCGGCGCAGAGGCCGGCCGCCAGCATGAGGGCCGCCAGGTGTGGCCGGCGGCATTCAAAGACCGGCGCAGACATTCTGTTCACTGCTGTGGTTGAAGGGCGTTTGCGGGCACTGCGCGTAACGCAGGCGTATGCCCTGGGGCGCGAGCTGGTCGGCGCGGATGGCGAGTGGTGCGTTGGCGATGGCGTTGGCGCCGCCACCCAGCGCGGCGCTGGTGCGGGCCAGGCCCAGCAGCGCCACCATGTCGTCCTGGTCCACGCCGTCGCCGGAAACACCGATGGCGCCGATGAGCACGCCGTTGCGGTAAATCGGCACGCCGCCGGGAAAAACCTGGATGCCGTTGCGCAGTTCGTTCACGCCGGTGCAGCCCACGGAAAGATCACCACCCAGTGAAGCCACGAGCTGGTTGTAGACGAGATCCAGCTGCAGGCCCACGTTGAAGGGGCTCCAGTTGCCCGTGGCCTTGGACAGGGGGCCGTTCACGGAGCCGGCGCTGCCGTCCGGATAGGTCGGGCGATGGATGAGGCCGATGGCGCGCGGCGTAAAGGCATGGCTGCCGGTGAACAGCGCGGGATCGCCGAAGAAGCTCCGGGCCTGGCTGACGTAACCGGCAATGGACGACGTGCTGCCCGAGGCATAGCTGGCTGCAGGCAGGGCGCCCAGCGTGGCGGCGGCGCTGGCGCTGGAGAAAAACAGGGCGGTGCGGGCTTTCTGTGCCGCCACGTCCAGGCCGAAGAGCGGCGCATCCGGTGTGCGCACGAGGCCGAGGATGTCGCCGTCATTGTCCACCACGGTGATGCTGACCTGCGCCGAGGAACCCACGGGCCGGCGGATCTGTCCGCGCGCGCGGTTGGCAATGGCAAGGGCCTGGTGCAGCAGCGTGCTCACTTCGGCCTGCGTCATGCCGCCGCCGGCCACGGCAGGATTGCCGCTGTCGTGTGCCGGGTAGCGGTTGCCACCGGCGGCATCGCTGAGCTGCCAGCCGTTTTCGGCGGCAAAGGCGGGATCGGCCTCGATGCCGGCCGCGCTGGTGCCGAAATGCACGCCGGCCGCAATGACGCCGTTGCTGTAGCCGGGCACGTTTTGCAGCGCGCCTTCGCTGGCAATCAGGCTGAGCGGAGCGCTGGCCGGGTTCGAGGCGATGGCTTCCGAATCCACGTAGCGGAAGCTGCGGCCGTCGGCGGTGATGCGGTTGCCGCGCACGTCGGCGGGAGCGGCAAAGCCGTGGCTGGCGGCCACGGCAATGAGCTCGTCGGTGTCTTGATCGCTATCACTGATATTGGTGTCGAGTCCGTAGAGGCCGTCGGCGATCACGCCGATGCCGCCCACCACCACGCCGTTTTTATACAGCGGCAGTCCGCCCGGGTCTGCCGCCAGCCCGAGTGGCGCATGCTTGGGGCCTATGCTGCCGTCGGCCATGCGCGTGACGACATCGGAGCAGGGCAACTGGCTGAACTGCACGCCGAACAGCGGGCCGCTGGGCTGGCCGGCTTCACGCGGATTGAAATTTTCCTGCACGATCTGGCTGGCCGTGCGCGTGGAAAAGGCATTGCCGGACGAGGACAGGTAGGCGCCGGTGATGGCCTTGCTGATGGCGGCATAACTGTCGGGAATGATGCTCACGTCTTCCAGGCCGGCATTGATGTTCTGGCCGCTCGTGATGGTGACGGTGGGGGCGGCGCCCGTCATGCGGTAGACAGCCAGCACATTGCCGACACGGTCGGTGACGGCGAAGGTGGCTTTCGCGCCACGCGTGCGGGCTTCGTTGATGCCCTGCGCCAGAATCTGTTGTACGTCGGCCGTGCCCAGTGCCACCGAGTCCAGTGCCGCAATCGGCTCACTGTCGTTGCCGCCGCCGCAGCCGGCCAGCAAGGAAAACAGGGCAATCCCGGCGATTTTTTGCAGGTGCGAATTCAGTCGCGCCTTTCGCGGTAAGTGCGAATTCATTCGCACAAGGCTCTGGCTTGATGTGCGAATGAATTCGCACTTACGAGAGTTGTTCATTGGGCGCCTGCCGCTGCCGGTGTCGGCCACGGGGATTTCATGCCGGCTTTGTCCAGACCCATGGTGGGCAGGCCCATGGCATGGTGGTCGATGACATGGAAGCCATGGCACAGGCCGCAGTTGGAGGTGATTTTCTGGCGTTCGGGGTGACTGCCGGCATGGCAGCGGCGGCAGCTGTCGATGTCCGGCATGAGCACGTCGCTGGCGCGTTTCGATGCAGGGGCGGCGTGGCAGCTTTCGCAGGTCGCCATGGTGTGCTTGGCATGGGAGAAGGCGGCCTTGGGCATCCAGTCGGCCTCGGGCAGGACGGGAGCCACATGCCATTGGCGCTTGCCCTTGCTGTCTTCGCGCGTGATGTCATGGCAGGTGAAGCAGGTGGTTTTTTCAAAAATCTCCGTGGCCGCCAGTTGCACCTGCTTTTCCACATCGGCATTGCCGGACAGGCGCAGCGCGCCGGGCATGCTCTTGCCGGGAATGCCGCGGCCATCATTGCCGTCCTGCAGGGAACGGGCGGCTGGCGTGCCGGCCTGCGGCCGGTTCAGCACGATGCCGTTGATGGCCAGGTAGCTGTAGAACTCGCGCAGCGTGGCCATGGCGGCATCCACATCGCCATGCGGCAACTGGCGCTCGGGCGCGGCGACTTCAAAGCGCAGTTCGTGGCAGGACTGGCAGTTGTCCTTCATGGTGACGGGCTTGAAATGCGTGCCGGTGCTGTCCGGGACATGGCAGCTGTTGCAGGTGGTTTTCACCAGGCCCTCCGGACCGCGCACGCCTTTCGGGTCCAGGTGCACATCGTGCGGGAACTTGAGGCCGCGCTTTTCCTCGAGCCGGTTTTTTTCACCCAGGCGCAGGCGCGAGATTTCAGGCTGGCCGCCGGCGTTCATGCCGCGGACGAAGCTCACGCGGAAATCCGGATGGCCACTGGCAAAGTCGCTGACATTGCCGGTCTTGCTGGCCGGCCAGTGCTGCTTGATGTCCTGGTGGCAGGCGCTGCATTCGCCCATGAAGTAATGCGAAATCTGCAGCTTGAGGCCGTCCGGCCCCTTGTGGTCGCGGTGGCAGCTGGCGCAGCGCACGTCGGCGAGACCAGCGCTTTTGGCGACTTCACGCGGAACGTGGTCGCCCATGTTCTGGTGGCAGGCCTGGCAGTCCTTGTCCTGCACGCGCTTGAAGGAATCGCTGTGGCAGGTCTTGCAGTCGTTGCCAAAGGTCTGGTGCCCGGCCGACAGCGGACCGGGATTCCAGGCGCTGTCGGGGCGCAGTTTTTTCGCAGGCTGCATCGTGGCCACGGCGGTTTTTTCCGTCACGCTGCCGTCATCCTTGCCGAAATAGAAAAGTGCGGCCGGCAGCAGCAGGAAAAACATCAGGATGAGGGCGAACAGCAGCCACGAGGCCGAGCGCTTGGAGACCGGCGAATGGCGGGCGTAATCGTAGATGTCGCGCGCGGACAGCCGCGTCTTGCCCGGCAGTGGCTGCACCAGTTCCACGGTGAGCGCAAGATCCGCCTCGCCGTTGTCGGCCTGTTCCACGTTGATCTGGAAAGGCCCGATCTTGAAGGCGCTGCCCGGTTTCAGCACATGCGCGCGGAAAACACCGGTGACTTCGGCATTGAGGTCGGCGGCATCGAACATCTGCGGGCCGCTGCTGCCCATGCTGATGCTGCGCGCGTGCAGGGGCACGCGTGGATCGGCCAGGCGCAGCTCGCATTCCGCACCACGGCCCAGGCGTATCTGCTCGCCGGTGATTTCGCGCGTGGCGCGCATGGGGTTGCCGCGTGGCGAGCGCGTGATGGTGGTGACGATGACTTTCATGCGGGCATCCTCACCAGTAGAAGAAGACGGAAACAATATGCGCGGTGAGCGCGGCCAGGAGCGCCACCGAGAGCGGCACGTGCAGCATCAGCCAGGCATCCAGCCAGGTTTTCTGGCGCGTGTAGCTGCGCAGGCGGCCAAGGCGCGAGAGCTTCTGCAATTGCAGGCGATAAAGATCGGCATTGATGCGTGCCTGCTCCTTGCTGAGTTTCGGGTCCACGGTGCCGAGCAGGCGGGTGACGGCCATGGTGCGGCAGCGCGGATTGCGGCCGCTGAACTGCTGCCAGAAATTGTCGAAAAGCGGGGCGTTGATGGATTCCAGCAGGGCGCGGTTGACGTAGTCGACATGGTTCATGGCCATGCTGCGGCATTCACTGTCGATTTCTTCGATGGCGAGCAGATGCTGCTCCAGGGTTTCGCCACGCAGTGCGGCGCTCATGCGTGCCGGATTGCGGATGTAGAAATACATGCCCCAGAAGCCGCTCGCGATCACCGCCAGCATCAGCAGGTAGGCCAGCGTGTGCACATTGGCGCCGAATTCAAAGCCGGTGTGCAGCGTGGCGACGATGATGAGGCTGGCGCCGAGATAAACATGGGCGGAAAGCCAGCCCTGCACGCGGCCGAGGCTGGACTGGTAGCGGCGCTTGCGTATGCCGTAGGCCAGCAGGAGCAGGATGAGCAGGGCGCCTATGGTGCCCAGTACATAGCCCAGCCAGGTGCCGCCATTGGGCTTGATGTCGGGGTGGTGCCAGAGGTAGGCAAGAACGGAAAGGCCTACCAGCAGCGCAGAAAGTTTCAGATAGCGGTAATGCTGGTAGGTAAAAACGGTTTTCTGCTTCATGGGCGCTGGCTTGTGCTGGCTGGATGCGGTGCCGCCACGGAGATTTCCAGAAAGCCTGGCCACCAGGGGCCGCCTGCCGCTTTTCCGGACCCCATCCCTGCGGTCGACGAGCGTAATGGCGCCGGAGTTTAACGTGTCATGGTGACAGACGCAGTAATGACTTTCGCGGTGACTTGTGCTGGCGAATCAGGCACAGGGTTTTCTCGCTTTCGTTCTGCACCTTCTTCGCCTTCTTCGCCTTCTTCCTTTCTCCCTGGCTCACCCGTTCGCTGTGCGCGGTGGCACTCCGGCAGGCCATGCCTTATAAAGCGCGCATGACCTTGCCTGTTCCCCCTGTCGGCGCCAAGACCCGGGCCACCTTGCTGGTGGTGGATGATTCCCCGCAGGATCTTTCGCTGCTGACCGAATTCCTGCGCAACGCACGCCTGCGCCTCGTGGTGGCTTTTGATGGCCGCGAAGGCTATGAGAAGGCGGCCGCCATGTTGCCCGACCTCATCCTGCTGGATGTGCGCATGCCTCGTACCGACGGTTTTGCGGCCTGCCGCCTGCTCAAGGCCGATCCGCGCACCAGCGACATTCCCGTGATTTTCCTGTCCGGCTGCAATGAACTCGATGACAGGCTGACGGGGCTGCGCCTGGGCGCCGTGGACTACATCAGCAAGCCGTTTGCGCCCGAGGAAGTGCTGGCCCGCGTCAGCGTGCACCTGGAACTGCGCCAGCGCCGCCAGGCGGCGGCTGCACCGGTGGGCGAACCTGTCGAAGACAGTGCGCCGGTGAACAGCACGGTGCAGGCGGCCATGGAAATCCTCTTGCGCGACCCGGGCAATTCGCCTTCGCTGCCCGATCTGGCGCACCAGGTGGGCACCAACGAACGTCGTCTCACCGAGCTGTTCCGCAGCGCCACCGGCATGCCGGTATTCGCCTGGCTGCGCGAGCAGCGCTTCCAGATGGCCTGCCGGCTGCTGGCCGAGAGCGGGCTGGACATCCAGCAGATTGCCGATCAT
Organism: Moraxellaceae bacterium; assembly: GCA_030146505.1. GTDB lineage: Bacteria > Pseudomonadota > Gammaproteobacteria > Pseudomonadales > Moraxellaceae > UBA2031. Next base: position 7,964 of record JASLCO010000094.1, on the reverse strand, counting down.
GTGGGCTACGGCAATGCCGGCAATTTCACCACCATGTTCCGCGAGCGCCTGGGGGTGACGCCGCGTGAATATCGGCAGGCCCAGCGTGAACGCGGCGGCAGCGCGCCGTGAGCATCATCCTTCGCTGCCTTCTGCTCCTGTTCGTGGTGTCGGCTGCTGGTGCGCAGCCGGCGCAGGCCGTGAGCGTGTTTTCCCGTCACGACGACGGCATCATCCTCAACCAGGATTTCGGCATGCTGCGCGATGCCAGCGGCCGCATGGACATTGACGAGGTGGCGGCCGCCGGCCATTTCAAGCCGGCGCAATGGCGCGATTTCACGCCGGGCTATACGCGTGACGTGATCTGGCTGCGTTTCACTTTCTACAATCCGCTGCCTGATGATGGCGACCGCTACCTGGAAATAGGCCCGCCGCGCCTGCAGGACGTGCGCCTCTACCAGCGCCAGCCCACGGGCCGCTGGCAGGTGCAGCAGGGCGGCACCAATGTGCCGGTGGAAGCACGCCGTGTGATGTCGCGGCAGATATTGTTTCCCCTGCGTTTCCTGCCGGGCGAGACGCGCACTGTCTATGTGCGCATTGCTTCCGGCAATGCCCTCATGCTGCATACCCGCCTCTGGCAGCCGGAGGAATTCCATCGCGCCGAGCGCAAGCTCGACATGCTCAACGGCATGCAGTACGGCGCCATCCTGCTGCTCACGCTTTACGGCCTGCTGCTGTATGTCACCACGCGCGAACGCGCGCTGATCTATTTCGTGGTGATGGTGGGTGGCGCGGCCATCAATGACATCAGCCTGCTGCAATATGCCTACCAGTACCTGTGGACGCATGCACAGGACTGGAACCTGCGCAGCCCCGGCATCACCGGCGTCATTTCCCTGGCCGGTGGCGCCTGGCTCATCATGCGCCTGCTCAAGGCAGACCAGCATTTTCCCCGCCTCACGTCGGTGCTGCAGGCGCTGACCTCCCTCATGCTGCTGACCGTGCCGGCCATGCTCTGGCTGAACTACGCCTACTGGGCCGGCGTGAGCTATTTCATCGGCCTGGCCGTGATGCTGCTCATCGGCGTGCTGGCCGTGCGCGCGGCGAAGGCGGGCGTGCTGGATGCCATGCTGGTGCTGCAGGCCTTTGCCCTCACCTGGATACTGACCCTGATGCGGCTGGGGCAGCTCTTCGGTTTCCTGCCCCACGACGTGCTCATCGACTACTCGCAGAACTGGGCCATGCTGCTGTCGGGCAGCCTCATCGTGATCGTCATCGTGGACATCCTGCGGCGGCTGCGCGAAGAGCGTGAGGCCGCCGAGCTGCAGGTCCGCCAGGCGCACCTGCAGGCCGAGCAGGATGTCATGCTGCGTACCCGCGAGCTGCGCATGGCCAAGGAACTGGCCGAGGCCGGCAGCCATGCCAAGTCGGCCTTCCTGGCCCAGCTCAGCCACGAACTGCGCACGCCGCTGCACAGCATCCTGGGTTACAGCGGCCTCATCCTGAATGACAGTGGCAATGCTGATGACCGCCGCCGCATCGCGGCCGTGCAGCAAAGCGGACGCCACCTGCTGGCGCTGATCGATGAATTGCTGGATTACGCCCGCCTCGAGGCCAACAAGCTGACACTGGCGCCACGCCCGGTCTATCTGCACGCCCTGCTCAAGGCCACCGTGCAGGAAGTGCAGCAGCTCGGGCAGTCCCAGGGCATCACGCTGGACCTGGAACTGGCGCCCGGCCTGCCGTCCACCCTGCTGCTGGACCCGGTACGCCTGCGCCAGGTGCTGCTCAACCTCATGGTCAACGCCTGTCGCCATAGCCAGGCCTCCCGCGTTCGCCTCATGGCCGGCATCACCGCGGACGGCCATCTTTCCCTGAGCGTGAGCGACAACGGCCTCGGCATCCCCGCGCAGGAGCGCGCCCGCCTTTTCCTGCCTTTCGAGCAGGGCAAGGCGCACCGCGAAGGCATGGGCCTCGGGCTGGCCATTTCCCAGCAGTTCGTGCAACTCATGGGGGGCGAGCTGGTCTGTGACGATGAGCCGGGCGGTGGCAGCCGTTTCCACTTCAGCATCCCGCTGGAGGAGGCCGCTGAGGAACAGCTGGAGTCGCTGGTCGGCGAACTCCGGCCCCGGCGCTATCGCGGCCCGGTGCGGCGCGTGCTGGTGGTGGACGACATTGCCGAAAACCGTGCCCTGATGGCCGACGTTCTCGCCACGCTGGGCTTTGACGTGGCCCTGGCCGATGGCGGCGCAACGGCGCTCGCGCGCCTGGACGAACAGGCGTTCGCCCTTGTCATCACCGACCAGATCATGCCCGGCATGAGCGGCTGGGAGCTGCTGCGGTTGGCCCGCGAAGCCGGCCATGCCATGCCCTTCATCCTGCTCTCCGGTGCCGCGCCGGTGCTGCCCGACCACTGGCCACCACATTTCGTGTTTGCCGCCATCCTCATGAAGCCGGCCGAGCCGGCCCTCTTGGCCGAGGCCATTGCCAGCGTGCTCCGGCTGGAGTGGGATGAGACCGGTGCCGCCTCCGCGCCGGCCGATATGTGCCGTCCGTCCGAAGCCGAGCTTTGCGTGCTGCGCGAGGCTGCCAGCGAGGGCCGGGTGTCGGACATCGAGGACTGGGTGGAAGACATCATGCAGCGCGAACCGGCCGCCTGGCAGTTTGCCGACGCCGTCCGCGAAGGTGTGCGCCGCCTGGACATGCAGCGCATCCTGCAGCTGGCGAGGCCTTAGAGCCTATTCACGATCTTGATTTCCGTCGTTCCGGCGAAGGCCGGAACCCATAAAGCGGTGGAAAAAGCACTGTCGCATGGGTCCCGGCCTTCGCCGGGCCGACGTTTCAAGGTTTTGGGCTTATCAAAAGCCGCATGCAAAAAGCCTTGGGCAGGCTCCCGGGGCTTGCCCCCGTTTGATTCAGGTGCCGTCCATCCGCTCGGAGGATGGCGCCCACCCGATGACCAGAAGATTCGTGCTCGTTGCGCATGGCGCCTGTTCCGGGGATGGTCGCCGTCACGGTGTCCGCTTATCATCGGGCCTTTACACTTGGTGACCGGATGTTGGCGCCTTGTTTTCATCTTGTTTCAGGGAATTGAACCATGCCTCGTTCCATTGCTCCTGCCCTCGCCTTTTTCCTCTTGTCTCCCATGGCCCTGGCGGCCAGCAATGATCCCCTGATCGCCCAGGCCGAGGCGCTCCTGGCCAAACGCCAGCCGGGCAGTGCCTACAATCTTCTGGCTCCACTGGAGGATGAACGGGGCGGTACGCCGGATTTCGATTACGTACTGGGGGTGGCGGCACTGGATTCCGGCCGCGCGAGCGAAGCTGCTTTTGCCTTCGAGCGCTGCCTGGCGGTGGAACCGCACAACGGTCCCTGCCGCGTGCAGATGGCCCGTGCCCACATGGCGCTGGGGGAAAACAGCAGCGCCCGCAGCGAGTTGCAGACCATCCAGGAGAGCCAGCCACCGGTGGAGGTGCAGAACATGGTGGCGCAGTACCTGGGCGCCATCAACCAGCGTGAGGTGAGCGAGAAACGGCAAGTGGGCGCCTGGGCGCAACTGGGCTTTGGCTGGGACAATAACGTCAACAGCGCCACGGCCGACGGCAACGTGATTTTCCCCGCCCTGCCCGGCATGGTCTGGACGCTGAACCCGGCTGGCGTGCAGCAGGACGATACCTTCCTCCAGGGCGGCGCCGGCGCCAGCCTTTCCTACAAGCTCAGCCCCTCGCTGCGCCTCCTGGCCGATGCCAGCGTGTCCACGCGTGGCTACCAGGACTGGGACCAGTTCAGCAACCTCGTGCTGGATGGCGGCCTGGGCCTGTCCTGGCGCGAAGGCCACAACAGCGTGCTCGCCAAGCTCCAGCAACAGGGCTATGACCTCGACAACGAGCGCTACCGCAACTACACCGGCCTGCTGGCGCAGTACCAGCATGCGCTCTCGGAGACTGCCGCCTTTTCCGCCTATGTCCAGGGCAGCCAGCTCGATTACCGCGGCCGCCGTGCCGATGCCACCCGCTACACCCTGGGTGGCGGCTATTCGCAGGCCCTGGCGGATATTGCCTACGCGCCGGTGTTCTATGCCGGCCTGTATGGCGGTACGGAATCCGCCGATGGCAACCACCCTGAATACGACCAGGATTTCTACGGCCTGCGCCTGGGGGGCAGCTTCTCCTTGTCACATGCCCTCAGCTATACCGGTTCCTTCAGCGTGGAACGGCGCCAGTACGGCGCACCGTCCAACCTGTTCTTCCTCTCGGACCGCAAGGACACGCAATTCGATCTCAGCCTGGGCGCCATCTGGCAGCTTGCTCCGCATGTCAGCCTGAGGCCCGCCTATACCTACACCCTCAGCAATTCCAATGAAACGCTGAGCGACTACGACCGGCACGTCGTCAATGTCGATTTCCGCTATGAGCTGTAAGGGAGAGTCAGCATGAAAGCATTCAAACCGGTATTGAGCGGCAAGGGCCTCCTGGCAGCTTCCGTGGCCATGCTGTCCGGCACGGCGCTGGCGGAAACGGCAGGCAAGGTCAGCTTCGTCACGGGTGATGTCTCTGCCGTTGCGGCAGATGGCACGACCCGTCTGCTGCGCCATGGCGATGTCATCAACGGTGGCGACAAGATCAGCACCCGTGCCGGCCGCCTGCAGATACGCTTCACCGACGGCGGCTTTGTCTCCTTGCAGCCCAACAGCGTTTTCGGCGTGGACGAGTATCTTTACGCCAACCGCAAGCCGGAAGAGTCCTCCCTCTTCTTCAGCCTGTTGCAGGGTGGCATGCGCACCATCACCGGTGCCATCGGCAAGGTGAACAAGCAGAGTTACAAGGTGCGCACGCCGGTGGCCACCATCGGTATCCGCGGTACCGGCTACCGCGCCTCGCTCGGACCAGGGGGGCTGGTGGTGAGCGTGGGCTCCGGTTTCGTGAGCGTCACCAACAACGGTGGCAACATCACGGGCGGTGCCGGCCAGAACATCCATGCGCAGGATGAGGGAAGCGCGCCCGAACTCACTGACGAAACCGCCAATGTCGGCGCCAGTGGCGTCAACGGCGACCAGGAGTCGCCGGAAGAGCAGCTTGCCGCCGACTACAGCCAGGACTATGGCAGCCACCCCACTTCGCTGCCGGTGGCGGACCTGCGCGACAAGGCAGGTGATCCCATCATCCAGCCCGAGCAGGCCGGGTCCACCGATCCCGTGCCCACCACGACACTGCCGGGCCAGACCGTCCTGACTTCCTATCTGGGCGGGGGCAGCAGCGGCGGACAGCAGCAGGCGGTTAGCGTCCAGGCCGTGAGCATTGACCTTCCTTCCAGTGGCCTGACCCTGGGACTGGACGAGGCGGGAGGGCTGTTGTCCGTGCAGAGTGGCGGACAGGCCCTCTTCAAGCGTGGCGACATGCAGTCCACCCAGGGTAGTGCAGGTGACCTGCACTGGGGCGAACTCACCCCGCTGGCCGGTGGCAATGGCCCCAGCGTCAACACTTTCTTCCCGGACATCAGCAGCAGCCCCAGTTTCGCCTGGATAGCCGGAACGCCGCTGACCAATGGCCATACCAGCGGCACGGCCAGCTATTCGCTGCAGGGCGGCACGGCCAACAGCGCCAACGGGCAGGGTGGCGAGCTGGAAAACTTCAGCCTGACCTACCACTTCGACAACAACCTCGTGGATGCAGCCCTCGGGGTCACGGTGTTTGGTTCCTCCAATACCCACTACAGTGCCAGCGGCAGCGGGCTGTCGGCCAGTCTGTCGCCCAGCGGTACCTTCCAGCTTGCCGGCCTCAGTACCACGCGGGAAGACAATCCCTCGGCTTGCTTCAGCGGCGCCTGCAGCACCAGCATCAATGCCTTTTTCTCGGGCGACGCCAATGCCCAGATCGGCGCTTCCTACAAGATCACCGATGCCAGCGGCCCGGGTGCTTATGGCGTGGCGGCGCTGGGCCAGGGAAGCTATGAGCCCGAGCCGGAAACTCCGGTCGACCCCGAACCCACCCAGACCCTGACGGGCCAGACCCTGCTCCCCTCCGGCAGTGCGTCTCTTGGCAACGTCACCGTGGGCCTGGACGATGCCGGCTTGCTGGTTTTGCAGGATGGCGAGGGCACCGCGCTCTTCAAGCGTGGCGACATGACCTCCACACATGATGGTGCCGACGGTCTTTCCTGGGGCGAGCTCACGCCCGTGACCGATGGCACCGGACCGACTCTGAACACTGTTTTTCTGGCCGAAGGTTTCCCGACCTATGCCTGGGTTGCCGGCGCACCGCTGGCCAATGGCTATACCAGCGGTACGGCCAGCTATTCGCTGCAAGGGGGCACGGCCAACAGCGCCAACGGGCAGGGCGGTGAACTTGAAAACTTTGACCTGACCTATCACTTCAGCAGCAATCTCGTGGATGCGGACCTGGGCGTGGCGGTTTTTGACAGCCAGGCCAATACCACCCGTTACCACGCCAGCGGCAGCGGACTCGCGACCAGTCTCTCCAGCGATGGCGCTTTCCAGCTTTCCGGTGTTTCGACCACGCGCAATGATGCCGACTGCTCCACGGGCTGCAGTACGGATATCAGTGCCTTCTTCTCGGGCGAGGCGAATGCCCAGATCGGCGCCTCTTACCGGGTGAACGACAACACCGGCCCGGGCGCCTATGGCGTGGCGGCGCTGGGCCAGGTGGGCTATGAGCCCGATCCGGAAGTCCCGGTCGATCCCGAACCCACCCAGACCCTGACGGGCCAGACCTTGCTGACCATGGGCAATGGGCCTGTTGCCGGCCTCACCCTGGGCCTGGATGACGCGGGCCTGCTGTCCGTGCAGGACGGGCAGAGCCAGGTGCTTTTCAAGCGTGGCGACATGCAGGCCACCTACGGCAGCGCCGGTGGTCTCTTCTGGGGCGAACAGGTGGCGGTTGACGGTGGCAATGGTCCCGTCACCAACACGATTTTTGTGACGGAAGGCTTCCCGACCCAGACCTGGGTGGGAGGCGCGCCGCTGGCCAACGGCTACACCAGCGGTACGGCAAGCTATTCCCTGCAGAACGGCGGGGGTTTTGCGAGGAATGCGCAAGGCGAGAGTGGCGAGCTGGAGAATTTCGACCTGACCTACCATTTTGCCGGCAACACGGTGGACCTGGACCTGGGCGTGGCAGTTTTTGACAGCCAGGCCAATACCACCCGCTACCACGCCAGTGGCAACGGGCTCGCGACCAGTCTCTCCAGCGATGGTGCTTTCCAGCTTTCCGGTGTCTCGACCACGCGCAATGATGCCGACTGCTCCACGGGCTGCAGTACGGATGTCAGTGCCTTCTTCTCCGGCACCAGCAACGCCCAGGTCGGCGCGACCTACCAGGTGTACGACGAGGGCACGCTCGGCGCTTACGGCGTGGCCGCGCTGGGCCAGACAAGCTATGAGCCCGACCCGGATGTTCCGGTCGACCCCGAACCCTCCCAGGTCCTGCAGGGCCAGACGGTGTACTCGCCTTCAGCGGCCAGCCCCCTGCTGGCGGGCTCGGTGGGCCTTGACGAATATGGCCTGCTGGTCCTGAAGGATGCGTCCGGCACTGCGCTTTTCAAGCGTGGTGACATGGCCGCCAACCAGTCTGGTGACGGTAACCTGCACTGGGGCGAGCTTTCTCCCATTGAGGGCGGCACCGGCCCTGCCGGCAATGATTTCTTCGTGAACAGCAGCCTGCCGACCTATGCCTGGATCGCCGGCACACCGCTGGCCAACGGCTACACCAGCGGTACGGCTAGCTATTCGCTGCAGGGCGGTACCGCCAACAGCGCCAACGGGCAGGGCGGTACGCTGGACAGCTTCAACCTGACCTATCACTTCAACAGCAATCTCGTGGATGCGGCTCTCGGGGTCACGGTGTTCGGTTCCTCCGATACCCACTACAGCGCCAGTGGCAGCGGACTCGCGACCAGTCTCTCGAGCGATGGCGCCTTCCAGCTTGCCGGCCTCAGCACCACGCGGGAGGACAATCCCTCGGCCTGCT
>JASLCO010000049.1 GCA_030146505.1 Moraxellaceae bacterium | reverse complement strand
TGGAAGATGGAGAAGACCAGCGCCAGTGCCGTCAGTGCTTTTTCACCACCGGACAGCAAATGGATGGTGGAGTTACGCTTGCCGGGCGGCCGCGCCATGATGGCCACACCGGCTTCCAGCAAATCCTCACCCGTGAGCTCGAGATAGGCGTGACCGCCGCCGAAGACTTTCGGAAAAAGCTCCTGCAAGCCCTTGTTCACCTTGTCGAAGGTGTCCTTGAACAGCGTGCGGGTTTCTTTATCGATTTTGCGTATGGCGTTTTCCAGGGTCTCCAGCGCTTCGCGCAGGTCGGCGTCCTGAGCATCGAGATAAGTCTTGCGCTCGTTCGCCGCACCATACTCGTCAATCGCCGCGAGATTGATGGGGCCGAGACGGGAAATACGGGCAGAGACTTTTTCCAGATCTTCCTGCCACTGGCTTTCGTTGTCCTCTTCCGGCATGGCCTCGATCACGGTCTGCAGATCGAACTGGCTTTCCACCAGCTGTTCCTGCAGGGACTCGCGACGTGAGAGCGCGTTCTGCCACTCCATGCGCTGGTTCTGCAGCATGTCGCGCACCTGCTGTGCCTGCTGCTCGGCCTGCTGACGCTTGCGCTCATGCTCGCGGAATTCATGCTGCACGGCCTCCAGATCGCGGCGCACATCGGCCAGCTCTTTTTCCACGGCCAGACGCAGCTCCAGCTGCTCCTCCAACTGCTGCTTGAATTCGCTGTCCGGGTTTTCCAGCTCCAGCAGGTTTTCACGCAGGGTCTCGCGGCGCTCGGCCAGCGTGGACAACTGCTCCTGCAAACGGCTGATGCTTTGTGCCAGCGAAGTTTCGCGGGTACGCAGGGCCTGCAGCGTCAAGGCCACCTGATGCGAGGCATCACGGTCGGCACGGCTTTTCTGGCGGGCAATATCCAGCGCTTCGCGCGCCACATCACGCTCACGCAGCAGCTCATCACGGCGGGCGGCATCACGGCCCATCACTTCCAGCGCGTCCTGCAACACCAGACGGGATTCGGCCACCTGTTCCTGGTCCAGCTTCTGCTGGGCCTGCACATCTTCCATTTCCTTTTCGATACGGCTGGAGCGCACGGTGAACTGCTCCAGTCGCATCTGCTTGGCGCCGAGCTGGGCCTGCACATCACCACGACGACGCACCAGGCCGGAACTGTCGCGATGGGCTTCTTCGCGGGCCAGTTCAAGCGCACGCAGATTTTCGCGGCCCTCTTCCAGCGCGGCCTGGCGCTCGGCCAGCGCCTCTTCGACTTCAGCCAGCTCTGCCACTACGCGAGCCAGCTCCTGCTTGCGGGCCAGTACGCCGGAAGCGGAATCATCTTCACGGATGACACGCAGCCAGTTCGGGCCCAGCCAGATACCGTCACGGGTGACAGCCGACTCATGGGCGGCCAGGCGATCACGCAGGGCCAGGGCAGCATTAAGGTCTTCGCAGGCATAAATGCCAGCCAGCAGCGCAGCGGTTTCATTACCCGTGACATGGGAGGACAAGGGCGTGCCGGCAGAACTGGTCGCACCAGTTACGGCGCGCGGCTCCAGCAGGGTGACGTCGCCCTTGCCCAGAGCAGAAAGCTTGTCGCTGAGCTCGCCCAGCGAATCCACGCAAACGGCCTGTAGGTAACGGCCGAGCACGGTTTCCACGGCGCGTTCCCAGCCAGCGGCCACCTGCAGGCGATCCGCCAGACGCGGCTTGTTATTGAGGCCCTGGGATTCCAGCCAAGTGGTCACACCACCAGCCTGGCCCAGTGCCGCCTGCTGCAAAGCTTCCAGCGAAGCCTCGCGCCCCTTGAGGGCCTGCAGCCTGGCCTTGTAGCTGTCGCTTTCATTGTGCAGCTGGTTGTTACGGTCGCGCTGGGAGGCGATGCCATTGGCGGCGGCATCCATCTTCTCCTGCACGCCTTCCAGTTCCAGCTCCACTTCCGAGAGCTGCTCATTGAGCATGGCGACTTCATCGGCCAGCGGACCGGCGCTCAGGCTCTTGCGCTCGGTTTCGAGACGATCAAGGCGCTCACGCGAGCGCTGCACCGCCTGCTCCATATGCTGGATCTTGGACTGCTCCACCTCGGCCTGCTGACGGGCGCCGGCAGCCGCTTGGTTGAACTGTTCCCATTCCTGCTGCCAGTGCTGCATGCGCTCTTCGGCCGTGGTCAGACCAATAGCCAGCTCTTCGGCCTGGGCCTGGAACAGGGCCTGCTCCGGCTCCAGCCCCAGCAGCTGTTCACGCACGTCTTCCAGTTGGGCTTCGTCCAGCTGCAGATGCTCACTGGCTTGGCTGTGGCTGCGCTCGGCCTGGGCAAGATCGTCCTTGAGCTGGCCCAGACGCTCGCGCTGGTGCGTCATGTTCTGCTCAAGACGGGAAATTTCATTGCCGATCTTGTAGAAACGGCTCTGCACCTCGGAGAACTTGTCGGAAAGCTCGATCTGGCCTTCGCGCTGCTTTTCCAGGGAGGCATCGGCCGCACGCTGCTCGGCAATCACGGCCTCAAGGCGGATTTCCAGCTCACGTATCAGGGTCTCGCGCTGACCCACCTGGGCATCCAGCGCCTGCCAGCGCAGCGCATGAAGCTGTGCCTTAAGAAGACGCTCTTCTTCCTTGTATTCCTTATATTTTTCTGCTGCCTGAGCCTGGCGCTGCAGATGCGAAAGCTGCTTGTCCAGCTCCTCGCGGATATCGGCCAGACGCTCCAGATTCTCGCGGGTATGGCGCATGCGGTTTTCGGTTTCGCGACGGCGCTCCTTGTACTTGGAGATACCCGCCGCTTCTTCGATATAGACACGCAGCTCTTCCGGCTTGGCCTCGATCAGGCGGGAAATCATGCCCTGCTCGATGATGGCGTAGGAGCGCGGCCCCAAGCCCGTGCCGAGGAAGATGTCCGTGATGTCCTTGCGGCGGCAGCGTATGCCGTTGAGGAAGTAGTCGGATTTGGCATCGCGCGTCACCAGACGCTTGATGGAGATTTCCGCAAACTGGGCGTATTCGCCACCGAGGGTGGCATCGGAGTTGTCGAAGATGAGTTCGATGGAGGCCTGGGCCACCGGCTTGCGCGCCGTGGAGCCGTTGAAGATCACATCGGTCATGTTCTCGCCGCGCAGGTTCTTGGCGGAGGATTCGCCCATCACCCAGCGCACGGCGTCGATCACATTGGATTTGCCGCAGCCATTGGGGCCGACCACGGCAGAAAGATTGGTGGGGAAGTGAGCCACCGTGGGATCCACGAAGGATTTGAAGCCCACCAGCTTGATGCTTTTCAGTCGCATGTCGGTCCCGAGGTAACCGCGCCCTCTCGGGCGTGGTCATACCATTTGTAATCCCTTGTAAAAACAAAATCTTGGCGAACATTCTTCATGCAGGAAATCAATGCATGCCTGCCGCCAGAAAAGCGCCGGCAAGAGTGTATCGGAAAGCCCGCCAAGCCTCCATGCGGCCCGAAAAAAAGCCAGGAAAGCAGAGGTAGGACCTCTTTTACCTCCATCCTGAATGTGCGAATTCATTCGCACATTCAGCCCCTGTGCGTGAATGAATTCGCACCTAAAAAACCGCTGGATGGCGCCTGAGGCCTCTGCCAAGACAAGCCGGGACGCGCCACCTCAAAACGCAAACAGGTCGCCGTTGTTGATGGCCTGTTTCTGCTGATAACCAGCCGCGGCTTTTTCAATCTGGGTGGCCGCCATCTGCACCAGCTGCGCCGCATGCTTGGCTGCCATATCGGGCTGACGACGACGGCAGGCCTCTACAATCGACTGGTACTGCGAGACCGCCTTGAGCTCATCACTCAGGAGGTGACGCAGATGCGCGCCGTAACGCTGCCAACAAAGATCCAGGGAGTTGAAGGCCATGACATAGACCTGGTTGTCAGCCGCACGGACCAGGGCCGCCCAGAAACGCTGCACCACCTGCTGCTGGTGCTCCACATCATTGGGACGGCGGCGCATCTGGTCGATAACCGCCTGCAAGGCCTCGATCTGCTCGGGCAAGGCACGCTGGGCCGCCAGTCGGGCCGCATCCACCGCCAGGGTGGCGCGCATTTCCAGCAGGGAGCGCAGCATGGAGAAATTGGGCAGACCACTTTCATTCACCAGCAGGTCAGGCAGCAGCTCAAGACCAGCTACCTGCTGCCATTCATCCACCCGGTTGCCGCCGCCATGCACCGTACGGATAAGACGCATCTGCGCCAGGCGCTTCATGGCCTCGCGTACAGCACCCCGATTGAGACCACGAGATTCAGCCATCTTGCGCTCGGGCTGCAGATTGGCACCCGGGGCAATACGGCCGTGAATGATGTCGCGACTGAGCTCGTCGTAGAGCAACTCACCCAACGGTTTGCGCTTTTGCGTGGCCATGGCCATCCCCCAGAAAACCACTTCGGAAGCCAAAAGTGGTCGCACCAATAATTCACGGCGACTATAACGCAAAATCCGGAGCAAACACGACCAAGAAACAACCCGAGATGGGCTTGCGGGTTAAAACTGATGTCAGGCCAAAGCCCGACCTGCGGGGATAATGTGCCGAATGAAACAATCAACGGCGATGGCGTTGCGCCCAGGCCACTTCGATCTGCTTCACCCGCATGAGGGAATCCAGCACCAGATTACGCTGGTGTACGCAGAAATCTTCCACCAGTGCCGCCGCCTGATCACCCTTGCGCATCAGCACACTGTCCACCACTCCCTTGAGAAAGGAAAACGCCTCCTCGGTTTCGCGACGGTCGGTATGCAAGGCCAGGTAATAGCTGCGGCGTATGGCCGGTTGCAGGTCTTCCAGCACTTCCTCTATGTAGGGATTGGCAGCAAAGCGGTAAGCCAGACGGAAAAACTCGAAAGTGGATTCGTAGAACGCCTCGATGTCATTGGCCTCCACCAGACCCTGCAGACGCTGAATCTGAGAGACAAAAGACTCCATGTCCTGGTGCCGCCAGTTCTCGGCAGCCTTGCGGGCCACCAGTTGCAGCAGCATGGAGACGACCTCGTAGAGCCCCCTCACCTGCTGCGCCGACATCTCGGACACCACGGCACCACGGCGCGGATAAATCTCGATCAGACGGCGCCGCGCCAGGATCAGCAAAGCCTCGCGCACCGAGCCACGGCTGACGTTCAGCTCCTTGGCGATACGCAGTTCCTGTATGCGCTCCCCCTCCACCAGGTCTCCGGTAACGATCTGCTGGGCCAGATGCTGGGCAATCTGCTCGGAAAGACTTTCGGAGGCACGAAAACTCATGGCGAACCGTATCCTTGATGCCAGAAGGGAAGACCGGGAACCCGGAAGTAGAGAGGCGGCGGCCATGCTAGCAACAGCCCTTGGGGGCCGCCAGCAATTTGTCGTTTGTTCGACAATTGGTCGCCTGCCGGTCTTGTAGGAGCGGCTTCAGCCGCGAACTTTCTGTCCTGAGGCCATGTTCGCGGCTGAAGCCGCTCCTACGTAAACCTGTCCTATATAAGCAACCCTGAATAACGCCATTCGAAAAAAGCATTTTGGCTAATCAATTCAAGGCGCTATCCTTCGCGCCGCAATCCGGAGAACCGCCCGCACCAATGCGGTAGGCCAAGCCCCCAGCCAGGATTCAGGATCCTTCATGTATAAATACGACGCCTACGACCAGCGCATCGTCAACGAACGTGTCGCCCAGTACCGGGACCAGACCCGCCGTTACCTCGCCGGCGAACTGACCGACGACGAGTTCCGTCCTTTTCGCCTGCAGAACGGCCTTTATATACAGCGCTTCGCTCCCATGCTCCGCGTTGCCGTGCCCTATGGCATGCTGCAGTCCTACCAGTTGCGCATGCTGGCCCGTATTGCCCGGCAATACGACCGTGGTTATGCCCATGTCTCCACCCGCCAGAATTTCCAGTACAACTGGCCCGAACTGAAAGACGTGCCCGACATCCTGGCCGATCTGGCCAGCGTGCAGATGCATTCCATCCAGACGTCCGGCAACTGCATACGCAACACCACCACAGACCAGTTCGCCGGTGTGGTTGCCGGTGAAATAGAAGACCCGCGCCCTACCTGCGAGCTCATCCGCCAGTGGTCTACTTTCCACCCGGAATTCGCCTTCCTGCCGCGCAAATTCAAGATCGCCGTGAATGCCCTGCCCGACGTGGACCGGGCCGCCACAGCCGTGCACGACATCGGCGTCTACATCGTGAAGAACGAAGCCGGCGAAATCGGCTACCGTGTTCTTGTCGGCGGCGGCCTTGGCCGCACGCCCATGGTGGGCAGTGTCATCAGGAATTTCCTGCCGCGTGAACACCTGATTTCCTATCTGGAAGCCATTCTGCGCGTATACAACCTCCATGGCCGCCGCGACAACAAGTTCAAGGCACGCATCAAGATTCTGGTGAAGGCACTCACTCCCGAAGTATTCGCCGCCAAAGTGGAAGAAGAATGGCAACATACCAAGGGCGGCCCGCTCACGGTGCCAGCGTCGGAATTCGTGCGCCTGCAGGGCTTCTTCACCGAACCGCCTTACGAAACGCTGGCCGATGAACCGGCCAGCTTCGTTGCCGCCAAAAATGAAAATCCCGCTTTTGCCAACTGGATCCTGCGCAATACACATGCGCACAAGAAACCGGGTTACCGCATCGTCACTCTGTCATTGAAGAAAACCGGCATTGCGCCAGGCGATGTGACCAGCGCACAAATGGAAGCCATTGCCGATCTTGCCGACCACTACAGCTTTGGCGAGTTGCGCAGCACGCACGAACAGAACATCGTGCTGGCCGACGTGAAGCAAAGCGAGCTGTTCGCCCTCTGGGGAGAGCTCAAGCAACTGGGTTTTGCCACGGCGAATATCGGCTTCATCACCAACATCATTTCCTGTCCTGGTGGTGATTTCTGCTCGCTGGCCAATGCCAAGTCGCTTCCCATTGCCCAGGCCGTACAGCGCCGCTTCGACGACATTGATCAGGTTTACAACATCGGCGAACTGGACCTGAACATTTCCGGCTGCATGAATGCCTGCGGCCATCATCATGTCGGCAATATCGGCATTCTCGGCGTCGATAAAAAAGGCGAAGAGTTCTATCAGGTCACGCTCGGCGGCTCGTCCGGCCACGATGCCACCATTGGCGACATCCTCGGCCCCTCCTTTGCCGCTGAAGACATGGCCGACGTGATCGAAGAAGTGGTCAACACCTATCTCGACCTGCGTCAGCCTGGCGAAAAATTCCTGAGCACCTACCGCCGCATCGGCATAGAACCTTTCAAGGAGCGTGTGTATGCCGAAGCTCATTAAAGACGGCGTCATTACCGAAGACAGCTACAGCGTTGCCAACCCGGCTGAAGACGGCAGCCTCGCACTGCCTGCCGGCCCTGTGCTGGTCAAGCTCGCCACATGGCAAACGCATCGTGATGCCCTGCTCGCCCACCCGCATGCCAAAGGCGTGCAACTGGCACCGGATGATTTTGCCGAATCCATTGCCGGCGAACTCGACAAGCTTGATCTGATCGCCATCGAGTTCCCCGGCTTCGCCGACGGCCGCGGTTACTCTACCGCCCTGCTACTGCGTGGCCGACTTGGCTACAAAGGCGAATTGCGTGCTGTCGGCGATGTCTTCAAGGACACGCTTTTCTACCAGCAGCGCTGCGGCTTCAATGCCTTTGCCATCAAGGAAGGCAAGAATCCGGAAGACGCCATACTGGCCTTCAAGACATTCCAGACCCCCTATCAGGGCCCTGCCGCAAAACCCGGACTGCTGTTCAGAACACAGGCCTGATGTTTGCCGGCCATAAAAAAGGAGCCCTGAGGCTCCTTTTTTATTTCCCGCATTTGGCCTTGCAAACGCGTTTTCTACTGCGCGCGAACTGTCAGGCTGTAATAGGCGCTAGCGGCAGGAATGGCCATGCTCATGATGTCATTTCCGCTGAAACGGATATTCCCTGTCATCGGCCGGCCAGCTGCACCACCAGCACCCACACCCGCACCAGCCACACCGTCAGTAAGACGAGCACCGGCCGAGGCCCCCATGAGAATCTTGTTGGAAATATTGAGATCCGCACGATCAGTGCTGAACTTGTTTCCGGAGTTCGGAGCCGTATTGGTATTGTCATTAGCAGCGGCACGCAACTGTATCGCCCCCTCGGTCATTGCAAGATCACCAGAGAGGTCATCAAAGGCAAGGTAAGTACCCTCCTTGCCTGGCTCTTCAATGTGAATGTAGGAGCCTTTACCACTGGCTGTAGTAGAGCCTACAGAATCTGTGAACACATTATCCGTGCAGCCGAAGTTGCTTGCATTTCCACAACGCAGGCGAATGGCACCACTATACCCAAGGTAATCATTGGAATCTGGCTTCTTGCCGCTTTGCACATTGGTGGGCGCAGAATAAAGACGGAAATTCAGCAAGCCTTCCAGGTTCATGTCGATATTGGCCACGCGAATCAGGTCATGGCCGTTGGGAAGACGTGCACCACCCAGGAGACCAGAGAGGTTGTAGCGAACACGCGGAGAAAAAAGATCTATGCCACCCGTTGCATTATTTGGGCTGGCATCGCCTGTTGTATCCTTCAGCCACAAGCGCAGGTCATCTGCAGCAATCAGGATGCTGGTGCCCAGAAAGCCCACCCCCATCTGCTTTGCCGTATCCGCCAGCATGAAATGCGTGCCCTGGCTCCAGCGCGCATTATTGCAAGCCGTACTGGAGGCATTGGCATCACACAAAGCCTTTGCTGCCACAGCAGCAGCTTTCTTGACAGGATCTGGATTATTCACATCAAAATTCCAGTTCTTGAAATTAGGACTGTCAAAACTTTGCGAAGTGAACAGAAGATCACCCATGGCGCCCTGCTTGCGATTGCCGGAACCCGGAGTTTCACTGCCACCCGGGTAGAAATAGATATTGGCATTCATATTTGCCATGGTGGAGATAAGACCCCAACTGTAACCGCTACCGTCTGCATTACCGCCCTGGGCAGGCGTATCGTCATACACTTTCTGTCCACTTACCGGGTCGATGTGGATCACACGTACACGATTGGACCAAGCCAGCAGGTTGCCATCACGGATAAGGTCCATGAAAAGCGCACCCCCAGTGCGATTGACCGTATCCGAACCTGAAGCGTCATAACCCTCGACGGTTCCCGGAGCCAGGCGCAGCAGCTTTCCAGTAGTCGCGCATGCCGCACCACTCATTGCTCCTCCCCAACACAAACTGCCGCCGGCATTGTCGGTGGTTGGCGAGTAGACCGCACCAGCCGCCAGAGCATCATAGGCCAGCAAGGGCATATCAAAACCATAGCGCCCCGGAACCGCTCCACTGGCCTGCTCCAGATTTTTCCAGTCACCAAACTCCAAATATTCCTGATCACCATCACCGGCAGCATTGCCACGTCCCATGGGCTTGATGTTGCCTATGCTCCAGAGAAAATCACCTGCTGCCGGATTGGTAACCTTCTCGTCACGGTAATTCCACCTCATGCCCAGATTCACGCCACTGCTAAACCCTGCGGGCAAATTGAGGGTGGATTTGCCATCCGCTGCAAACGCCACATTGGTGGCCTGGGTACTGGCAGTATTCCAGGCACCGCCACTGCGGGCATACAGCACGGTGTCATAGAGCGTGCCGCCCCAGGAATAACGAATGCCGGGGCGGTCATTGACCGTAAGCGCCGTCATATCCTGATCAGCATTATTTTTGTAATACGCATCAAGACTGATACGGAAAGTGGTGGTATCCGAAGCAAGGCGCAAACCTTGCTGGTCTATGCCGACACTGCCCGCCGGAGTTTCCCACAGGAAATCGATATTGCTCAGGGCCAACGTGGCATGCCCCTCATTCTGACGCCAGAACAGTGCTGCATCGTTATAGGCCAGCTTGAGATAGGACTTGCCACCATTCAACAGCAATCCCTGTCCCTGCAAACTGAAATCCATGTCGGAAACCAAAGCCCATTCGCCAAAAGAACGGTCTGTATCCCCTACGAGCGCCGAAATATAACCGTGCTTCACTCCCGCCACAGTCTCGCCACCCAATCGATAACGATCCATATGCCCTACGATGCTGGCTGCCGGGCCGGAAGCATTTGCCCCCGCATCCAGCACCCAGGAGCTCGCCATATTGCCGGTGCCGCCTGGCGTGCTCATGCGCAAGGGGCTTGTACGAATGCCGCCAAAAGGATCAGCCTGCAATTGCGCAGGAGTGGAGGCCAATCCTTCAGGAGAGGACGGATCAATGCCCGTTTTAAGGGAGAATTCCGTAGCGGAAAGCGTGGGTGCAGTGAGGTTATAAACCAGACCATCCTGAGCATTCACATGAGACAGCTCATCTTCAGACAACGAAGAAAGCGCAAAACTGGCCGCCGGCACCACAAACATGGCAAACGGCAAAGCTGAAAGCTTGAACAGGCATCGTGATTTCTTGATGAACACGTTGGCCAATCTCCTCAGCAGAACCGGGTAGTGCCGTAGCAGTTCTTGCCGGGCGTGAGGTTGAATTCGGCGTTGACAATGGTAATACCTGTATCACCCAAAAGGCTTAATGCCTCAGAAATACTGAGTGACCCCAAATTAGCCGCTGTGTTATTCACGTCCAGCAGCTTGACTGAAGGAGCATTCAGCCACCATCCCGTATTGGCCGGCACCGCATATGCACTATTGCATCGCGCCGTCTTGGCTGCGTTAGCAGCAGAGCAC
>JASLCO010000022.1 GCA_030146505.1 Moraxellaceae bacterium | reverse complement strand
GTCGCGCAGGGCAATGCCTTCGTAATCGTGATAGGCCAGCGAGGACAGGACGATGGACGACTGCTGGGAAATCGGCAGCAACCCGTCCTTCTGCGCCGACACCGCCACGCCGTTCAGTGAATGCGTGTGCATGACGCAAAGCGCGTCGGGGCGGGCCGCGTGTATGGCGCTGTGTATGGTGAAGCCGGCGGGATTGACGGGGAAATCCGAAGGCATGACTTTCTCGCCCTGCAGATTGATCTTCACCAACGAGGAAGCGGTGATTTCCTCGAACATCATGCCGTAGGGATTGATGAGGAAATGATGCTCCGGGCCGGGCACGCGCGCGGAAATATGCGTGAAGACAAGATCGTCCCAGCCATAGAGCGCCACCAGCCGGTAGGCCGCGGCAAGGTCGACACGGGCCTGCCACTCTTCGGGTGAAACCTGTGCGCGAATGCTGGCAGTCATGGCGTGCTCCTGCGTCTCAAGAATGAACCGGACATTTTTCCGGCGAAAACCAAGCCTCAGCGGGACTTGGCGGCGTTCTCATGCAGCAGCTGACTGACCTGGAACCAGAGGCCGGGTGGCAGGTCGTGGGCCATGCCGGGAATCAGCTGCAGCTTCGCACCGGGAATGGCACGCGCCACGGCCTTGCCACAGCCCGGGCGTACCAGGGGATCCGCCGTGCCGTGTATCACCACCGTGGGCACCCGCACGCGTTTTGCCCAGGGTTTCAGGCTGCCCGAACTCAGCACGGCCGTGAACTGGCGCTTCACGCCGGCCGGACTGTAGCTGCGCTGCAGCAGGCGACGCGCCTGCGCTTCCAGCTCCCCCGGCGCATGCGGATAGGCCGGGCTGCCGATGATCTTCATGAGCTTCACGCTGTGCGCGATCAGTTCTTCTTCACTTGCCCCCTTGCCCGGCCCCTTCATGAGCGGGCGTATGGCGGCGGGACTGGGCGGCGGCAGCAGCGGCTCGTTGGTGCTGGAAAAAATCACGGCCAGCGATTTCACGCGCTCGGGATATTTGCCCGCGACAATCTGCGCAATCATGCCGCCCATGCTGGCGCCGGCCACATGCGCACGGGCAATGCCGAGATGGTCAAGCAGGCCGATGGTGTCGGCTGCCATGTCGTAGAGCGTGTAGGCCGAGGGGCTTTTCAGGCCCAGCGAGAAACGCGCCATGCGCAGGAGCTCGTTCATTTTCGGCGTCTTCAGCTTCACTTTGGTGGACAGGCCGATATCGCGGTTGTCGAAGCGGATGACGCGATAACCCTTCTGCACCAGCGCACGGCAAAAGCCGTCGGGCCAGAGCAGCATCTGCGCGGAAAGCCCCATGATGAGCAGCAGCGGCTCGCCCTTTTCATCCCCCCAGTCTTCGTAGCAGATGTCGATATCACCCGCTGCATGACGAATGCGCGCCATGCCGGAACGGATGGTGATGTCGGCCGGGGAGATTTTCTCGGAAGAGGTCATGGGGGCTCCGCACAGAAGAAGAAAGCAGGTTTGGCATGGTAGCCAAATCCACGGCCAGCGACAGGGCCATGACCGGGACAGCCTCATGTCATTAGAGGCCAGGCGCAAGAGCATGGTGGCAGTGGCTATAGCCGCGATGGTTTTTTGACCACAAGGGGTTGGGGCTTTTGCAGCAATTCGCGGCTGAAGCCGCTCCTGCAAGAGCGGCAAACCGCTTTCAGGCCGGATCGGCACCCTGGCGGACTGCCATCCAGGGTGGCACCCAGCCACCCACGCGCTTTTCCAGTTCGATGGCGCAGGCAATGCCGAGATGGTCGCGGTTTTGCGCCGCCACGATCTGCACGCCCAGCGGGAGCGCGTCGGCATTGAGACCCATGGGCACTGAAGTGGACGGTACTTCCATCACATTGAAGATGGCGCAGCGCACCCAGTTGAACGGCGGGAAAAGCGGCTTGCCATGCAGGGGGGCGACTTCCGTATAGGGCAGTGTCACCAGCACGCCGTCGTCGCCCAGTGCATCTTCCAGCTGGCGCTTGAGCTGCTGGCCCAGGCCCAGGAATTTCTTCGCGCGCCGCGGTGCGATGTCGGGCACACGCTCCAGCAAGGCCAGGATCACCAGTGGCAGGGTGTGGGAGGAACGGCCCAGGGCCATGCGCCCGAGCTCCACCGCCGGCAACAGCGGATTGCGCGAGCCGAACATCATCTGCGCGAAACTCGGGCTGCCGCCCAGGGCCAGCATGGACGACCAGATGTCAAAACCCTTGTCGAGCAGCGGCAGGTCCAGGGCCTGCGTTTTTGCCCCGGCCTTGCGCAATTCGTCCACGGCACGTGCCTGCGCCGCCAGCATGTCGGGGCGCGCGCGCGGACCACGATCCGGTCGGAGCGACAACACGCGCAGCTTTTCGATATCCACGCTGTCGGCGCGTTGCAGGCCGGCTGCCGAAGGCCCTCCCATGATGCGCAGCAGCAACTCGAGATCGACGGCACGGCGGCAGAGCGGGCCGGTGGAAAGATAATCCGCGCACTTGCCTTCGGCGATGGGGAACTGGCCCTCATTGGGCACGAGGCCGGGCGAGCATTTGTGGCCGAACACGCCGTTGAAAAACGCCGGCATGCGTATGGAGCCGCCGACATCGGCACCCAGGCCAAAAGGCGAGGCGCCGGCGCCGATGATGGCGCCCTCGCCACCGGAGGAGCCGCCGACGATGCGCTCGGCATTGTAGGGATTGTTGCTGCGGCCATAGACCTCGTTGTAGCTCTCCATCCACATGCAGAGCTCGGAGGTATTGGTCACGCCCAGCGGAATGGCGCCGGCCTCGCGCAAGCGCGCCACGGTCACGGCATCGCGCTCGTTGATGATGTGCCGGCGCGCCACCAGGCCGGCCGTCTGCGGCGTGCCTTCGAATTCAAAATTTTCCTTGATGGTGCAGGGCACGCCGAGCAAGGGCGGCAGGCTGTCCACCTGCTTTTTCTCGCGGGCCTCGGCCAGGCGCTCGTCGGCATAGGCCGCTTCGGCGCGGGCCTCGTCAAAGCGCGTCTGCACCACGGCATTGATGCGGGGATTCACCCGTTCCATCTGCTGGATATGCGTTTCCACGACAGCGCGGGAGGTGGTGCGTCCTTCCCGTATGGCGGCGGCAAGGCCGGTGGCGGAATCCCTGAGCATGCGTCCCCCTGGAAATGCGGCAGGCCCGGGCAGGGCCGCAAGAAGCCCGATAATGCCTGACTAATTCTGCGGCTTACAGACAGCGTCACCGCGCTTTTACCCACGCTCACGGACGGCCCTTACAATACGGCGCCAAGTTCACGGATAATCCGCCCACGCCAGCCACCGCACCGCCCATGTCCGCCACCCGCATTCCCCTCGTCGCTGCCATCGACGCCCTGCTGCCGCAAACGCAATGCACCAAATGCGGCACGCCGGGCTGCCTGCCCTATGCCGAGGAAATCGCGGCCGGCGCACCGCACAACCGCTGCGTGCCCGGGGGTGCCGACACCATTGCCGAACTCGCCGCCCTGCTGGGGCGTCCGGTCTTGCCGCTGGACCCGGCCTACGGCGTGGAGCCGTCCACGCGCCGGGTGGCCTTCATACGCGAAGCCGAGTGCATAGGCTGCACCAAATGCCTGCAGGCCTGCCCGGTGGACGCCATCAGTGGCGCGGCCAAACTCATGCACACCATCATCACGGCGGAATGCACAGGCTGCGATCTGTGCATTCCGCCCTGCCCCGTGGACTGCATAGAAATCCACGATCTGCCGAAAATCACCGGCGCTGCCGAAAAACGCACGGTGGCTGCCCATAACCGCATGCGCTTTGAAGCGCGCGAGGCGCGTCTGGCGGAAGAAAAAAGGCCGGCCGCAACCACTCCCGCACCGGCGTCAGCCCAGGCCCAGGCAGAAACGATCGCCAGCGCGCCCGAACCTGCCAGCGACAAATCACGGGTGATTGCCGCCGCCATGGCCCGCACCCGGCTCAAGAAAGCCGAACGCCAGCTGGCCGGCGCGCGCGAAAACGGTGGGGATACGCAGGCCCTGGAAGCCGAGGTGCAGCGCCTGCAAGAAGAAGTGGCCCGGCTTTCCTGAAACCGGCCTTGCCCCAAGGACGGTGCCATCCCGGCAAAGGCCAAGCCCCTCGTGGCCTGTTAAAAAAGGGATTTACACACTTGGCCATCGAGCATTTCTTTAGCGCCGCTCCTTGATAAGAGGGACAAAACCCGCAACGCGTTTATCAGCCAAAGGCACTGGCAGAACTCACGACGGTCGTTGCGCCTGCACGCGCCGCACGCCTGGCAGGGCAGACAGGCGTCGTATGACCTGGTCCAGCTTTTCCTGGCTGTCGCAATGCAGGTCCAGCCGTATGCGCACACGATCGGTTTTCATGTTGTGGTCGTAGTCCGAGCCCTCGCTGCGGATGCCCAGGGCATGCAGTGTTTCAGCCACGTCCGAGGCGCTGCTCTTGTTGTCTTCGATCACCAGCGTGAGATAGCGGTGCAGGCGGCGTTGCTGCTTGTCCTCGACACGGCGCAGCAGGATCAGGCAAACCAGGGTGATGACGGTGGCCGTCACTGCCTCTTGGTACATGCCACCGCCGGCCGCCAGGCCCACCGCGGCGATCAGCCAGAGGCTGGCGGCGGTGGTCAGTCCCTGCACGGACAGGCCGGTGCGCAAGATGGCACCGGCGCCGAGAAAACCCATGCCGGTCACCACACTGGCAGCAATGCGCGAGGTATCCACGCTGACCAGCTCATCCGGCCGGTAATGCTGGTAATAGACAAACTGCGTGGACACCAGCATGAACAAGGCCGAGGCCAGCGATACCAGCAGATGCGTGCGCAGGCCTGCCGGCCGGCCGCTGAGCTCGCGCTCGTAGCCCACGGCGGCACCCAGCACGACGCTGCATGCAACGCGCAACAGCATTTCCCCCGCAGGAATGACCATGGCCGCCCTCCCGTGCAAAGGCCAAACAGGCAGCATGGGAAAATTTGCCGCCAGCGTCCAGCCGGCACCGGGCCTGCTGCGGCATATCCATACAGGACTCACAAAGTCCCCGGGGAAAGCATCATCAGCAGCAACACAAAACCGGCCAATGCCGGCCGCAAATTCCGCCAGCGCGCCGCAGCGCATAGAATCCGGCAAAGCCGTGACCTTCACCCGCCAATTCCACAGAGCCCATGAATCCCGCCAAACGCCAGCAGATCTTCGCCCGCCTCAAGGCCGCCAACCCCGCCCCCACCACCGAGCTGCACTACAGCACGCCCTTCGAGCTGCTGGTTGCCGTCATTCTTTCCGCGCAAGCCACCGACGTGGGCGTGAACAAGGCAACAGCCCGGCTGTATCCGAAAGCGAACACGCCGGAGAAAATCCTGAAGCTGGGTGTGGACGGGCTCAAGGACTACATAAAGACCATAGGCCTCTTCAACAGCAAGGCCGAAAACATCATCAAGACCTGCCGCATGCTCATCGAACTGCACGGCAGCCAGGTCCCCGAATCGCGCGAGGCACTGGAGGCACTGCCCGGCGTCGGGCGCAAGACGGCAAACGTGGTGCTGAACACGGCATTCGGGCACCCCACCATCGCGGTGGACACCCATATCTTCCGCGTGGCCAACCGCACGAAACTGGCACCGGGAAAAGACGTGGTGGAAGTGGAAAGGAAACTGGAAAAATTCACGCCCGCCGAATACAAGCAGGACGCGCACCACTGGCTCATCCTGCACGGCCGCTACACCTGCATCGCCCGCAAGCCGCGCTGCGGCAGTTGCCTCATCGAAGACCTCTGCGAATACAAGGACAAGGTGTTCGACTGAGCCAGACAGAATCCCTGCAAGGATTAAAAAAGGGATTTATATGACTCCCTAAACACGTCGTCATTCCCGCGAAAGCGGGAATCTTGGCGTTTAAAGCCCTGCTTGAAGCCATGAGATTCCCGCTTTCGCGGGAATGACGAGTTAAAAATGGGGCAAGGTAGTTAAGTATATAAATCCCTAAAAAAAGGGATTCATGTCGCGAACCAGTCAGCCCCTCTTCCCAACCCTCCCCCATGAGGGGAGGGCGTCAAAATGCAGGTTTTTCACGCAGCACCGGAAAGCAGCAAAGGCAATTGCGAGAGCAGCAAAGCCATGCCCACCAGCACCAGCAGCCAATACACCAGCACCCGGAATTTCTCCTCGTCCAGGCAGTGATGCAGATGGCTGCCGAGACACACGGCCAGCAGCATCACCGGAATGGCAGCCGCGATCACGCCAAGTTGCGGCACCACCTTGCCCTGCGCGGCAAAAATCACGCAAAGCACGAGATTCAGCGTGAGCCACACGGCAATCATGGTGGCGCGGAATGCGGCCTTGTCCATCTGCCGCCCGGCCAGTGCATGTACCAGCAGCGGTCCGCCGGAGGCAAAAAGCCCATGCATGATGCCGGCTGCCACCACGATGAGTTGTGTCTGCAGGGGCGGATGGGGAACGGGCGGAACCGCATCCTGCAGGCGCCACAACTCACGTAGTGCGAAGCCCGATACGAACACGGCGAAAGCGGTTTTCAACACGGCATCCGCCGCCATGCCCTGCAACAGCACGCCAAGGCCGGTGCCCAGCAGCATGGCGGGCAGCACGCTGCGCCGCAGCAGGCGGAAATCAATGCAGTGCCGGTGGCGCCAGGCCAGCCAGGCAGAGCTCATCACGTTCAGCGTGACCAGCACCGGCAGCATGAACTCCATGGGCAGGGCAAGCGCACCCAGCGACAGTGCCATCACGATGCTGCCGAAGCCGGACATGGCCTCTGTGGTCCAGGCCAGGAAAATGCAGAGACCGAGCCAGGCCAGCGGCAGGCTCATGCGGGCGCGCCCCGGCAGCAAGGGCAACATGCCGACGGGTGAAAAGCCGCCAGCAGGAAAATCTTCATGGAAAACCTCACACCGGAATGTTCAGGGCATGCCGGGCAAAAAAGCGGAAGGTGTCTTCCGAGCTTTTGGCCGGCTGGTAGCCGAACTCTTCCTTGAGGCGACGGTTGGAAAGCACCGGGCGATAGCGCAGGAAATTCACCTGCTCCGGGCCGTAGCGGGTGAGCCGCAGGAACTTGCCCACGGCCAGCGCCGCGACAATCACGGCAGCCGGCACATGCAGTACGGGCTTGCCAAGGATGGCGCCGATCTCGTCGATGCCGAGCGCGCCATCGCCAGCCATATTGAAAATGCCGGTGCTGTTGCGTGCGAGACCGGACTCGATGGCATTGAGCACGTCCTGGTCCCAGATGAACACAAAAGGCGAGGCGGAACCGCTCACGGCCAGAAGACGCTTCTGGCGGAAAAGATTCGTGATGAGATTGTCCGTACCGGCGCCCAGCACCGTGCCCGGACGAAACACCAGTTGCTTGAGCGCCGGGTGCTCATGCCGGTATTGCGCGAGCATTTCCTCGATCAGGCGCTTGTGGTCGGAATAGGAAAACTCGGTATTGCCCCGCAACGCCACTGTCTCGTCTATCCAGGCCGGATTGTCGGCGTGATAGCCATAGGCGGCGCCACTGCTGGTGTAGGTGAGGTGCTGCACGCCGGCGGTGATACAGGCATCCAGTACATTGCGTGTGCCGTTCACGTCGATGTCGTAATCGCGTTCGCGATCCGGCCCCGGCTGCAGCACGGAGGCCAGGTGCACCACATGGCTGATGTTTTTTTCACGCAGCTGCTGGGCCAGCGCGGGGTCACGCACATCCATCACCGTGAGCGGAAAAGCGGCATGGCCTGCGCGTATGTCCACGCCGGAAACCTCGTGGTGGCGGGCCAGGCGTTCGCCAAGCTGGCGGCCAAGATAGCCGGCAGCACCGGTGATCAGGATGCGTTTTTCATGGTCGGCGCTCATCTCAGCCCTCCTGTGTCACCGTGGCAGTTTCCGCGTCCGGCAGCTTGCGGCGTGCCCACCATTGCGCCAGCAAGGTGCCGCTGACCATATGCCAGACACCCCAGAACGCCGCGACCAGGGTCATGGCGCCGGCCTCGGGATAGAAAGTGAAAAGGATCACCAGTGCCAGCGAGGCATTCTGTATGGCCACCTCGATGGTGATGGCGCGGCGGTCGGCTTCCGGCAGCTGCAGGCGCGAGGCCACGAAATAACCCAGTGCCAGCGACAGTGCGTTCTGGGCCAGCACCAGCCAGACGAAGTAGTGGAAGTAGCGGAAGAAAATATCGAGGTTGTTGGCAAAGGCGCCGATGATGAAAACGATGAAAACGCCCAGCGCGCCCACGCGCAGCGGCTTGTCGATCTTCTGCGCGAGACCGGGCCAGCGCTGGCCCACCAGCATGCCGGCCAACAGGGGCAGCGCCAGTACCAGCGCCACCAGCAGGAGCACGTTCACGGGATCGATCTGGATATGCTGCAGATGCGTGCGCGTATGCGGATTCAGCCAGCTGTAGAAAGAAAAGTTCAGTGGCGTGGCCACCGTGGCAATCAGGCTGGAAGCACCGGTCATGCTCACCGACAGCGCCACATTGCCGCGTGCCATGAAGGTGAGCACATTGGAAAAACTGCCGCTGGGGCAGGACGCCACCAGCTGCATGCCCAGCGCCAGCCAGGGATCGACGCGGAATATCCAGCAGAACAGGCAGTTGCTGGCCGGCAGCACGAAAAACTGCACGGCGAGCCCGGTCAGCGGCGCCCGGGGCGCTTTCAGGATGCGCGTGAAATCGGCTGGCCGCAACGACAGCGCCATGCCGAACAGCACCAGCGCCAGTATGACGTCCATGAAAATCACGCCACCGGCGCTGAACGCAATGCGTACTTCATTCAGGTCCACGGCACACTCCCCGGTCAGCCCTGCTGCAATTCACGCAGATGCTGGCGCACCCGCCCGCGATAGACATCCTTGTTCACGTAATAGGCCATGCGGTCCAGCTTGAGATAGCGGTAACCACCATCCAGCGCCACTGCCTGCATGCCGGACTTGGTTTTTTTCAGCGCCAGCGCCGCTGCCCGGTTTTCCAGCAAGCCCCGGATGTAGAGCGCCACCATTTCCGCCTGCTCGTCGCGACCCTGCCAGCCCAGGCCCGTGGCCTCCACCATGCCCATGATGAAAAGATTGTCGTGTTCGGGATGGAAGACATTGAGATAAAGCCCTGGCGCCGCGCCCTTCCAGTTGAGCAGGGATTTTTCGATGAAGGGGTAATGCAGCTGGTAACCGGTGGCCATGAGCACCATGTCGTAATCGGCACAGCTGCCGTCACGGAAAGTGATGGTCTTGCCATTGGCCTGCGCCAGGTCGCGCCGCACATGGATGTCGCCATGGCCCAGGTGATAAAGCACCAGGGAATTCACCACCGGATGGGATTCATAAAGCCTGTAGTCCGGATCCGGCAGGCCGTAATCGCTGGGCTTGCCCATGAACAGGCGGATCATGAGGCCGTCCAGGAACTGTTTCAGGCGCCGCGGCAATTTCAGCTTGCCCAGCGTGTCGGCCGGCTTGCCGAGGATGAACTTGGGCACGAAGTAATAACCACGGCGCACGCTCATGTCCACGGACCGGGCATGATGCACGGCGTCCACAGCGATATCGCAGGCGCTGTTGCCACAGCCCACGATGAGGACGCGCTTGCCGGTGAACTGCGCAGGCGATTTGTATTGCGCGGAGTGGATGAGCTCGCCGTCATAGCCCGGCAATGCCGGCATCAGGGGCTGGTGCAGCGTGCCATTGGCGATCAGCACGCCGGCCACTTCGCGTGTTTGCTGCCGGCCGTCCTTTTCCGTGGTCAGGCGCCAGTGCCGGCCCGAGGGTTCAAGCTTCACCACGCGCGTGCCGAATTCGTAATGCTCGCCAAGGCCGAAGTGCGCGGCATAGTCGCGGAAATACTGATGCAGCTCGCGGTGGTGGGGATAGGTTGCCGCCTCGTCACGCATGGGGAATTCCGTGAATTCCGTGGTGCGCTTGGAAGAAATGAGGTGGGCGGTTTCATAAACCGTGGAATGCGGATTGCCGATATCCCAGAGACCGCCCACATCGCTGTGCTGCTCGACACCGAAAAAGGGAATCCCGTGTTTTTTCAGCTGGCGGGCACTGCACAGCCCGGACGGGCCGGCACCAATCACCACATATTCAAGACCGGAAGGAAAATGCATGGCAGCTCACCGCGACGGCCTGTTCAGGCTCTTGTGGGGCTCACTATACTCAGCGCCGTCATGCCTCGCCCGAGCCGGACAGGACCGCCTTCCGGTTAAAACGGGACATGACAGAATGGCCATGCCGGAAAATGAAACGGGAATTTGTAAAGGAGCGCGCGTGTCGTCTTTTTCCCCCAGCGTCAGCCTCCATTTCCTCAAGGCCATGCTGGCCCTGTGCCCGCGCCTCGGCATTGCCGTACCGGCAACGGCGTCGGCCTGGCTGCGGCAGAATCCGGCAGCCACGCGCGTGCCGCTGGACGTGCAGGACCGTATCTGGGAGGAATTCTGCCAGGCCAGCGGCGACCCCCTGATCGGCCTGCATCTCGGCCTGGACACGCAACCGGGCAATCTGGACATCGTCGGCCTTTTGCTCATGAGCTGCGACGACCTGGCCGAGGCACTGGAAATGCTGGTGGATTACCAGCAGATCATCGGCGAAGGCGGCGAATTTTTCCTGGAGCAGAAACCTGCCGGCAATGCGCCGCCTTGCTGGCAGCTTCGCTACGAATCCCGTTTCCGTTGCCGCGCACGCGAACGCATTGAAGCCGTGTTTGCCACCTTGCTGCATCTGGGCCGCTGGATCAGTGGCGGCGCCTTCCGGCCGCTCGCCGTGCATTTCCAGCACCGCGCGGCGGTGGATGCCGGCATATACCGGCAACTGCTGGATTGCCCGGTCGATTTTGAAGCACTGGAAAACGAGATCGTTTTCCCCGCCACACAGGCATCATTGCCGCTGATACAGAGCAATGCCGCCGTCACCCGGCATCTGCGCGTGATGGCCGACCAGATGCTGGCCAGTCTGGGCAGCCAGACGCTGGCGCATCAGGTACAGGTCCTGCTGCAGGAAACGCCGGCAGCCAGCCGCGAAGACATTGCCGAGCGCCTGCGCATGAGCGGCCGTCATCTCAATCGCCTGCTGGCGGAAGATGAAACCTCCTTCAAGCTCCTGCAGGACACCGTGCGCCGCCAGCTGGCCGAGGCTGCCTTGCGCGGGAATGACAAACGCATGGCGGATATTGCCGCAGAGCTGGGCTTTTCGGACGAGAGCGCATTTGCCAAGGCCTTCCGCCGCTGGACGGGTTTGTCGCCGTCACAGTTCAGGGATGGCGCCTGAGACAGGGATGCCGGGGATGTTGCCGTTCAAGTTGATGATCGCTGCAAGCGATATTCCGGATCAGCGCTGGCAAGATTCATGGCGGCTTGTTGTTCGTCCTTCATTCCCGGGCTCGCCAATCATCCGGTGAAGTTGGCGGCATCCGATACCGCATGAAGTCACC
>JASLCO010000008.1 GCA_030146505.1 Moraxellaceae bacterium | reverse complement strand
GATTGCGCCCCTGAATATTGCACCTACTGCGGTGGTGCAAACGGTGGCCACTCCCGAACTGGTGGCCTTGCTGTCGCAGATACAGCAACAGCATCCGCGCACGCTGCTGGCTGAAGATGACAGCTCGCCTTCCGTGGAAGAGGTGCGTGGTAATATCCGTGACAGCCTGCGCTCGGACGAAGAGACGGTAGAGGCGATCAAGCAGGCTGACGAGGATGTCATCAATCTCGTTTCCATGCTGTTTGATTTCATTCTTGATGACGACGACCTGCCGACAGCCATGAAGGCCCTGATCGGTCGCCTGCAGATTCCGCTGCTCAAGGTTGCCATCCTCGACAAGTCCTTTTTCAATGCGGAAACGCATCCTGCCCGTCGTCTCCTCAACACCCTTGCCAAGGCTGGCATAGGGTGGAGCAATAGCGGGCAGGGGGATGATGTGCTCTATGCCAAGATCGAAGAGGTGGTATTCCGCATCCTCAACGAATTCATTGACGATCTTGGCCTGTTTGACGAACTGCTCGAAGAATTTACTGCCTTCCACGAACAGCAGCAAAAACGTGAAGATGCGGTCGACAAGCGCACGCGTGAAACCGAGGAAGGCCGCGCCCGCGCCGACCTGGCCCGTGCCATGGTGCAGCAGACGCTGAACCGTCGCCTCACTGGCCGCCAGTTGCCCCTGGTGGTGGTCAAGCTGCTGCAGGATGCGTGGCGCAATGTGCTTTACATCAACTGCCTGAAGGACGGCACGGAGTCCGAAGCCTGGAAGCAGTCCGTGAAGGTGGTGGATGCCCTGATCTGGAGCGTGCTGCCACAGCCGGGCGGAGAATGGAAGCAGCGGCTTGCCGATGTGGCTCCCAAGCTCGTCAACAGCATCAAGAAAGGACTGGCTTCCGTCAGTTATGACGTGCTCAAGACGGAAACACTGTTGCGCGAGCTTTCCCAGGTGCATCTGGGGCTGATGCGTGGAGAAGAGGCCCGCACTGTCAATGTGCTGGATGCCCGCAATGCCCAGGCCGAAGCACCCGGCCAGGTGGCCGCCGCCGAGGTGGCGAGCAGTGATACCGCTTCCGTGGCGGCCGTTGTGCTGCCGGAGGCCGAGCAGTTGCCCCCGCCAGTGGAGGCGCCCCTGCCCGGCGATGACCAGCATCTGCTCATGGTCAGCCGCCTCAATGTCGGTAGCTGGGTGGAGTTCATCGAGCCTGACAAGCAGGATCGCCACAAGCTGGTGGCCCGCATACGTTCGGTGGATAAACTGATTTTTGCCAATCGCCGTGGTATCAAGGTGGGCGAGATGACAGGCATGAAGCTGGCTGTCGACATGAGTGTCGGCCGTGCGCGCATCGTGGAGGAAAGCGAATTCATTGATCGTGCGCTGGAATCGGTCATCGGCAATTTGCGCGATCTCGGCAGCAAGGCTGCCGCGGGCAATAAATAAAACCCGGAAAGAGCAGGACGTTTCTGGCCATGGAAATCAGTGCAGATCACTGGTTGCGCAACGCGCGGCACTGCCCGTCCCCCAACTGCAATCCCCGCCCTGAAAACGCAGGCATACGCCTTATCGTTATCCATGGCATCAGCCTGCCGCCGGGTGAATTCGGGACGTGCTGGATAGACCGGCTTTTTACCAACTCCCTGGATCCGGCTGCGCATCCCTATTTTGCGGAAATCGCCGGGCTTACCGTCTCCTCTCACCTGCTCATACGCCGCGACGGCGAGATCGTGCAATATGTACCCTTCGACCTGCGTGCCTGGCACGCCGGGCGCTCCAGCTATCAGGGCATTGAAAACTGTAATGATTTTTCCATTGGCATTGAGCTGGAGGGCACCGATGATCTGCCCTACGGCGATGCGCAATACCGGCAGTTGGCAGCCGTGACGCGCGTGCTCAATGAAACCTATCCGCAAACCTTTGGCCATATTGTCGGCCACAGTGATATCGCGCCCGGCCGCAAGACCGATCCGGGCCCGGCTTTTGACTGGCCGCGCTATCACGCCCTGCTGTCCTCCGGGGGAGAATCCGAATGAATTTGCTGGTGGTCCTGATTGCTCTTGGCCTGCGCCAGTTCGGCCTGGTCCGTGGGCTGGCTGTCACCTTGTCCGGATGGGCGCGAGGCTGGGTGACGGCGTGGGAGTCGCGTGGTGTCCGCGAAGGATGGGCAGCATTGCTCACGGTACTCCTGACCGCACTGCTGCCTGCCTTGCTGGTGGCCGCGCTGGCCAGCTTGCTGACGGGTTACTGGCATGTCTTTCTGCACGGGATGGTTGCTTTGCTGGCGATGGTGGTGGTGCTCATTGACCAGCAATCGCCCGATGTGCTGCGCCGTGAGACCGAAGCCTGGCTCGCGGCCGACGAGGCCGCGCGGCTCCTGATCGTGCAGGCCGAGCCCGCCGATCTGGAGCGGGCTGCGGCAGAGGAATTCCAGCGTGCGCGCCGCGCCCTGCTGGCCGAGCAATTGCGCGAGCTTTTTGCTCCGCTTTTCTGGTTCCTGCTGCTGGGGCCGGGAGCGGCCGTGGCTTACTACCTGCTGCGGCTCACCGCCGAACGCGACAATGATGATGGCGCCAAGGCACGCGAGCTCCTGCATTATGCCGAGTGGCCGGTGGTGCGCGTGCTGGCGCTCAGTCTGGCGCTGGCCGGGGATTTCATGGCGACCTGGCAGCATTGGCGGGCACATGTGCTGGACGCCGGCGCGGACGCTGTGGCCCTGCTTGATGAAAGTGCGGCTCATGCCCAGCCGGGCCATCTGGCCATGCGTCGCGATGTCATGCCGGGCGAGGTTCTGGGGGCGGCCCTGCAAGCCGTGACAGCCCTGCTGCAGCGAGTGCTCATCATCTGGATAGTGCTGCTGGCCCTGCACACGCTATGGTCCTGATGCGGCGGCTCTGCTGCCTCTTTCTCTGCCTTTTCCCGCTTGCGGCCACGGCCGCCCAGTCCTTTACCGATGCCGATGGCGTGCGCCTGACGCTCGGGGCACCCGCGCAGCGCATCATCAGCCTGGCTCCCCATTTCACCGACATGTTGCAGTCCATGGGCGCCGGCAGGCAGATCGTTGCCGTCATTGACGACCACGACAGCCGCGGCCGCTACATGCGCAGCCAGAGCGGCTATCCCCTGGTCGGTGATGCGGCTGCCCTCAATTACGAGCGCATGGTGGCACTGAAGCCGGATGTGGTGATCGCCTGGGGCAGTGGTACGCCGCGCGCCTGGATTGCACAAATGCGCCAGTTGGGCCTGCCCGTGCTCGTCCTGGAGGCACGCAGCCTGCCGGAAATCGGTGAACAGCTTGGTCTGTTCGGACGTCTTGCCGGGCATGCGGAGGAAGCGGTGCCCTTGCAGGCCGCTTATGAAAAGCAACTGGCCACCCTGCGCTCACTGGGCGAGGGGCCACGCCTGCGCTATTTCTACCAGATATGGGCGCAGCCCCTGTATTCACTCGGGCGTCAGCACCTGCTGAGTCAGGCACTGGCGCTGTGCGGCGCCGACAATATCGTGCCGCCGGGGCCGGTGACGGCGCCCCTCGTCAATCCCGAATTCGTGCTCACGGCCAATCCCGAGGTGATCCTGTTCGGCCGTGCCGAGGCGGCCTCGGCTCGTCTCTACTGGGGCCGCTTTCCCAGCCTGCAGGCGGTACAGAAACAGCATTTGCTGGACGTGGACGACAAGCAGCTGACCCGGCCCGGTCCGCAGATGCTCGAGGCCGTTTCGGCCCTGTGTGGCCGGATTTCCGCGTGGCGCCGCGAAATACCGTGAAAATAGGCTCATGATGATGGCGTGGCGGCTGGTACGGGTATTTCGCTGTGGCATAATTCGTCGCGACTTACCGGTCACTCAAGC
>JASLCO010000321.1 GCA_030146505.1 Moraxellaceae bacterium | reverse complement strand
GCATCAGTTCCTCGCTGGCCAGGAAGAGGGAGACCGGCAACAGGCCGCCACCCAGTGCCTGGCCCAGCATGAGTCCGTCCGGCTTTACCTTTTCATGATCGCAGGCGAGGCGGGCGCCGGTACGGCCGAGGCCGGTCTGGATTTCGTCCACGAGCAGGAGCACGCCGCGTTCGCGGCAGAGCGCGGCCACGCCGGCCAGCCAGCCTGCCGGTGGAAGGTTCATGCCGCCTTCACCTTGCAGGGGTTCCAGCAGGACGGCGGCGGTATAGGGGCCTATGGCTTTTTCCAGGGCGCGCAGGTCTCCGAAGGGCACGCGGCCGAAGCCGGGTGTGACGGGGCCGAAGCCGGCACGGTAATGGTCGTTGCTGGAGAAGCCGACAAGGGTGGTGGTGCGGCCGTGGAAGTTGTTTTCCATGACGATGATTTCCGCCTGGCCATCGGGGATGCCGCGCACCACTGCTCCCCATTTGCGGGCCGCCTTGATGGCGGTTTCCACGGCTTCGGCGCCGGTGTTCATGGGCAGGGCGCGGGCCATGCCGGCAAGGGTGCAGGCCCGTTCCAGAAACGGCCCCAGCCATTCCGAATGGAAGGTGCGTGAGGTGATGGCGAGCTTGCCGGCCTGTTCGCGCAGGGCGGCCACGAGGCGCGGATGGCAGTGGCCATGGCTGACGGCGGAGTTGGCGCTCATGAGGTCGAGATAGCGGCGGCCGCGCTTGTCCCAGAGCCACACGCCTTCGCCGCGCACGAGGTCCACCGGCAGGCTGTCATAGTTGTGGGCGCTGTAACGGTCTTCCAGATGCATGTCCCTGTCGGCGGGAACGGGCGCCGGGCTGGTGTGTACGGAAAGAGGAGAAGCCATGATGCCTCCGGGGGTGGCGCGCTGGCCGCGACACCGGCTCAGCGGTTTTGCAGCAGGGACGACAACAGCTTAGGCAGCAGGCGCCGGGTCTGCCCCTGCGGGTCGCGCGCGGGGTTGAGCTCCACCACCTCCAGCCCGCGCAGGCGCTGTTTGCCGGGTTGCTGGCGCAGGTAGCGCATGAGCTGGACGGGCCGCAGCCCGCGGTTTTCGGGCACACTCACGCCGGGGGCCAGCATGGGTTCCAGCACATCCAGGTCCAGGCTGACGCCAAAACCGCCGGGGGCTGATGCCACGCGTCGCCAGGCTTCGGCCAGCACCGTGGCCAGGCCGCGCTGGCGCACTTCCGCCATGGTGTAAAAGCGCACACCAAGGCGCGCCAGGCGCTCGGGCTCGCCGCTTTCGTAGCTGCGCACGCCGATGATGCAGCAGTAGCGGGCGGCGATGACGGGGGAGAGGCCTCCGAGCCCGATCAGCGAAGACTGCCCTTCGCCCAACAGCACGGCCAGCGGCATGCCGTGCACGCGCTGGGTTTCCGAGGTTTCCGGCGTGTGCGAATCCATGTGCGCGTCTATCCAGAGCAGCCCCAGCGGCCGGCGTTGTGCCGAGGCAATGCCGGACCAACTGCCGATGGCACAGGAATGGTCGCCGCCGATGATGACGGGCAGGATGCCGCCACGGCGCAGCCGGCGTGTCTGGAACATGAGGCGGCGGCTGTTGCTGGTGATGGTGCGGCCGGAATGGCTGGGCAGCGGCGATGCCTCGCGCACGATGCCGCGCCAGAACACGGGCTGGCGCAGCTCATGTTTCCAGCGCCGGAATTCATGTTCGCGAAAGGCTTCCGGCCCACGCCGGCATCCGGCATGGGCTCCACCGGCAGAAAACGCAGCCCCGACGACGCCAAGACGCATGAGACCTCCCTTGCTGACCTTGCGTGTTGCTGGTGTTTTTTTACGACGGCATTTTCACGCTTTGTCCGAGCGCTTTGCTTTTGTCATTCCGGCGGAGGCCGGGGCGCATCGGCTTCACGGCCAGCAGCAAAGCCGGTGCACCTGTATTCAAGCGCATTTCTGCATTGCAGCATGGCGCTTGCGCATGAAAAAAGCCGGCATTTGCCGGCTTTTTGTGCTGTCTTGCTGTCGCCCCGTAACCGGGCAGCCCGGATTGACGAAGGGCCGGGCGTGTTTGGCGCTGCAAAGGCGGCGCCAGGGGCATCAGTCATCACGACGGCGCAGCAGGTCCGATTTGCGCTGCATGCGGTAGATCGGGTCCAGCTCGTCCTGCGAGCTGATGTTTACGCCCAGGTCCTGCAGCACGCCGTTTTCGATACTGAAGATGAGGCCGTGCACCGACAGTTGCTGTCCGCGCTTCCACGCATCCTGCACGATGGTGGTGTGGCAGACATTGGACACCTGCTCCACCACATTGAGCTCGCAGAGCAGATTGTGTTTCTGCGGCGCATCCAGGCCATCGAATTCCTCTTCGTAGTAGCGGTAGATGTCCTTGATGTGGCGCAGCCAGTTGTCGATGAGGCCCAGGGTGCGGTTGTCCAGAGCTGCCTGCACGCCGCCGCAGCCGTAGTGGCCGGTGACCAGGATGTGCTTCACCTTGAGCACTTCCACGGCGAACTGCAGCACCGACAGGCAGTTCATGTCGGTGTGGATCACGAGGTTGGCCACGTTGCGGTGTACGAAGACCTCGCCGGGCAGCAGGCCCATGATCTCGTTCGCCGGCACGCGCGAGTCGGCGCAGCCTATCCAGAGGAATTCCGGGGTTTGCTGCTTGGCCAGGCGGGTGAAGAAATCGGGGTCGTGGGCGGTCATGCGCTCGACCCAGGAGAGGTTGTTGTGGAACAGGTCTTCCAGCATGGAGCGTCCTCTGCGGGTTGGCTGATGCGGCCGCCTTAGGGTGACCAGAGAGTCGGCGGACGGCGGGCGGGCCGCAGTATCGCACAAGCCCGGCCCGGGGCGACTGCCGGCATGCCCGACAAAGCGGGCCGGGGTGGTCGCCTGTCGTCGCCGTTCGGGGTATGCTCCGCCACCGGGTCCGCCGTTTTCTGCCGGAGCGGGCCATAAAAAGAACAAGAAGAACGGAGTAACAAGAACATGCGGCAAATCCAGGCCCTGTTCCTTGCGATGGCAGCATTGGCCCTGACGTTCAGCCTGGGCGCCTGCTCCAATCCGCAATACCTGATTCATCCCGCCAGCAACCCCCTCGCCACCGAGGGCCGCCAGACCGTGGACAAGGTGATAGACACCACCACCCTGCAGCCCCTGCGCTGGGGCAGTTTCTTCTTCCCGGTCAAGGGCGCCATGTTCAAGCCGGTGATGCCGACCGACTCGCGCAATGCCATTGTGTATGTGTATCGCACGCAGACCGAATGGAATGACCAGGAAATCCAGTCGCCCGGTTTCTTCATCAACGGCGAATTCATGTCCGGCCTGAAAAGCGGCAGCTATTTCTGGTTTGAAGTGCCCGCCAGTAATTACAACTTCACTGCCAAGCGCCCGCTCACCCTCATTTACTTCAACACCATTTTTTCCACCGACGTGACCTTTGTCGGTGGCGAGCGCTACTACTTCCGTTACGACGAAGAAAACCTCGGCCCCGCCAAACCGGCCAAGGGCAGCACCCTCCTGGTGCTCGGCCCCCTGCACCAGATGCCCGAGTCCCAGGCCCTGCAGGAAATCACCCGTACCCGCTCCATGGGCGTGGGTCGCGTGCTGCTGGCCGATGCCCAGCCGCAGTGGGCGCCTTTCGATGTGTATGCCGGTGCCCAGCCCGTGACCCGTGAAAGCCTGGATGTCACCAGCAAGAAGATGGTCATGCTGCGCAGCCAGGAAGAGATCCAGGCCGAGGAAGACCCGGAAGGCATTTTCGAGCAGGCCAAGCCGCAGGAATCGCACTGGTGGAATCCGGCCAGCTGGTAAATACCGGCGTGGTGTCGACAACGGGGCCTTGTGGCCCCGTTTGTTTTTTTGACTGCCTGCCCATTTCAGGCCCGTCATTTCCGCCAGCCCTGTCTTAAACATGGTGCCTCTAGGTGCGAATTCATTCGCACATCGCCTTGCCCGGCTCTTGGCCCGGCGTGCGAGTGAATTCGCACCTGCAGGCGTCAGCCCTGCCTTGTTCCCCTCCAGCCCATCCGCTACTGTCCTGCGCAATTCATTTGCAGGGTGTCGTCATGAGCGCATCTTCTTCCTTCGCCGGCCGCATGCAGTGGCAGCAACTGCTTTCTGCCCAGCGCTTCAAGGTGAAAGGCGGTGTCATCATTCCCGGTGATGCCGTGGCCAAGAGCGATATTGATGCCGGCTTGCGCACGGCATTTCACATCGACCACGACCGCCTTGTTTTCTCCACTGCTTTCCGCCGTCTTGCGCGTAAAACGCAGGTGCATCCGCTGGCGGTGAATGACCATATCCATAATCGCCTCACGCATTCGCTGGAAGTCGCCAGTGTGGGGCGCAGCTTGGGCAACCGGGTCGGCCTCATGCTGCAGGAGCAGGGCGTGCTGCCCGCGGGTTATCACGCCAGCGATATCGGCGCCATCGTGCAGGTGGCCTGTCTCGCGCACGACATCGGCAACCCACCTTTCGGCCATACGGGTGAAGATGCACTGCGTACCTGGTTCTGCGATCCGGCGCATGCGGAATATCTCGCTCCGCTGTCCGCCGGTGAAAAGATGGATGTGCAGACTTACGAGGGCAATGCCCACGGTCTGCGCATGGTGGCCTCGCTGGAGATGTATTACGGCGAGGGCGGCATGCGTCTCACCGCCGCCAGCATGGGGGCGCTGGTGAAATATCCCTGGACGGCCGCCGCGGAGCCCGTGGCCTCCGGCAAAAAGCCCAAGGGCAAATTCAATATCTATACCGCCGAGCGTGATTACTACGCGGCCGTGGCCCTTGAGCTCGGCCTGCTCAAGCTGGGTGATGACCGCTGGGCCCGGCATCCGCTGTCCTATCTCATGGAGGCGGCCGATGACATCTGCTACGCGATCCTTGATCTGGAAGACGCGGTGGAAATCGGCATTCTCGCCGTCGAGGAATTCGAGGCCGTCGTGCATCCCGTGCTGGAACTGGAAAAGCTGCGTTCGCCGCAGGGGCCCGACCGGCGCAATGCCGATGTCATACGCCGCTACTGCGCGGCCATGCGCGGCATGGTAATCGGCAAATGCGTGGAGGAATTTGCTGCCACCTTCATGCGTCACCACAACGGCATTCTGGAGGGTGGTCTGCCGGCACCCAGCAAGGATTTGCTGGACCTTGTGAGTGGTGAAATTTCCGCTCTGCTCAAGGGCGCGAAGGACCTGGCCAGCGAGCGGGTTTACCGTCACCGCAGCAAGGTGGTGAAGGAAGTGGCGGCCTATCCCTGTCTCAAGCTGCTGCTGGATGCCCTGATTCCCGATGCTTTCGTATTCTGCACGCAAGGCCCCAAAGCGCTGAATACCCGCCAGAAAACCCAGCTGGCTTTGCTGGAGCGGCCCTTGGTCGAAGGCGAAAGCCCGTATTCCGCGTATATGAAAATCCTGGATTACATAGGCGGCATGACGGACAACTATGCGGCCACGCTGGCCAGCGAGATTTCCGGGGTGAGCATCACCTGAGTCAAGTATTTTCCCGTAGGAGCGGCTTTAGCCGCGAACCATGACG
>JASLCO010000240.1 GCA_030146505.1 Moraxellaceae bacterium | reverse complement strand
ATGAATTCGCACCTACAAAAAAGGGGAAACTCCCCTCCCTCGCGGGGTGTAGGCGGAAAAAGCCAAGCATCGCTTCGCCCGCCGGAACGCCCTTCGCCCATGGGCGCAGGGCCGGTACCCGAAGGGTGGCCAGGGGAGAAGGGGAAACATTCGTCGTCTCCTTCCTCTCCCCGCCCGTAAAACCCGATGAAAGATGCCGGGCCGCTCTGGCAAACCGTTTATATCCGCTACGCTTGTGTGACCCTGAAATACCGCCGGAGAAATGAATGAATGCCCGCGCCGCCCTGCTGGCCGTTTCCTGCCTGCTGCCCCTCTCGGCCTGCACCACCATGAAGCCCGAACAGATTGCCGAAACCCGCCAGAGCCTGCTGGGCAGCTGGACCCTGCAACAGGCCACCGAACTGCCCGCCATACCCGACAACATCCTGCTGACCCTGCGTCCCGATACCGCACAGGACGACAGGAAACTGGGGGTGAACGGCTTCAGCGGCGTCAACCATTTTGTCGGCAGCGCCACCGTCAAATGGCAGCAACAGCAAGTGGTCTTTGGCGCCCTCGCCACCACACGCATGATGGGTCCGGAGCCGCGCATGCAGTTCGAGCAGGCCTTTCTCAAGCAAATGGGTGAAGTGGGCAGCTTCAAGCTGCAGGACGGCAAGCTGGAACTGAAAACCCTCTCAGGCGCCACCCTCACTTTTCTGCGCGGCGCGCAGTAGGAACTGAACCCTGGCCTTAGCCAGGACAAGCAGGTAATTCCCATAAAAAAAGGGAACTATATACCTAACAAAGCACTCGCCTTTGAGGCATCGTCATTCCCGCGAAAGCGGGAATCTTGATGCTTAAGGCTCTGTTTGAGGTCATGAGATTCCCGCTTTCGCGGGAATGACGAGCCTTGATTTTGTTATGTATATAGTTCGCAAAAAAAAGCCCGCAGGAATGCGGGCTTTTTTTCAACATCAATGCCGGCAGTCCGGCAGGCCAGACGCTAAGCCGGCCCACTCAATTGCCGGCCAGCGACTGTGATTCACGGGCGCGGTAATACCAGAAATCCGCTTCACGCTGGTCGCGGGCAACCCCCAGACCAAGGTCATACATGGCGGCGATATTGAGCTGGGCGTCGATATCCCCCTGCTCGGCCGCGCGGCGATACCACTGCAGGGCCTGCTGGTCACTGCCGGCCACGCCGGCGCCGGTGAAGTACATCTCGCCCAGCGCGCGTTCGGCCTCGGCATTGCCCTGGCTCGCGGCGCTGCCATACCAGTTGATGGCGGCCGTGGCATCGGGCTTCATTTCGCCCTGGCCTTTTGCGTACAGGCTGCCCAGCGCATAGGCGGCACTGGCATCGCCATGCAGGGCAGCCTTCCTGTACCAGGCCACGGCCTTTTCACTGTCCTGCGCTGCACCGCGGCCGGTATCGTAGATCACGCCCAGGCGGAATTCGGCGGCAGCACTGCCCTGGGTGGCGGCTTTTTCAAACCAGTCATGTGCGGCAAGGTCGTCCTGCTTCACGCCACGGCCCTCGGCGCAGAGCTCGCCCATGGCGTATTGCGCCTGCACATCGCCCTGCGTCGCCGACTGGCCGAACCAGTGCGCCGCATGTTCATCCGATGCCTGTACACCACGGCCTTCCAGATACATCAGACCCAGGTTGAACTGCGCCTGGGCATCACCCTGATCGGCTGCCTTGCGGAACCATTGCGCGGCCGCGGCATCATCACGCTCGACGCCACGGCCGTTGAAATGCATGAAGCCCAGCGCAAATTCGGCATCGCTATTGCCCTGCGCAGCGGCTTTTTCACTCCAAGCCAAGGCCTTGGCATCATCCTGCGGTACGCTGTCGCCCAGCAGATACATCTGGCCGAGCTTGGCCTGGGCAATGGCATCACCCTTTTCCGCCAGCGGCTTCATGATTTCCGGCAGGGCCACATAGCTGGCCAGAGGCTTGGCATCGGCGCCGAAGCAGGCCGATGCCGCCAGCATGAACATTGCAGAAACCGCAGTCTTCACCATTTTCATCATTGCATCTCCCTATTTGTCATCCACGACTGTTTTTTTCCTTTTCCCTTGCGCCGCCTGCCGCAACAGACAGCCATACCGGACAGCAGGCAAACCACCTGCACCGGCCAGCCTTTTCAGGCCAGTAAATTGCGCGCCGACACCACCACGCCGTTGTTGTCGGCATAAACGAATTCGCCGCTGCGGAAAGTCACGCCGCCAAAAGTGACGGGAACCCCTACCTCGCCAATATCCTTGCGCACGCTTTTCAGCGGAATGGAGGCCAGGGCCTGCACGCCAAGATCAAGGCCGGCCAGCGCATCCACATCGCGCACGCAGCCGTAAATGATCACGCCTGCCCAGCCATTCTTCACCGCGCTTTCACCGATCATGTCGCCCAGCAGCGCGCAGCGCAGCGAACCACCCCCATCCACCACCAGCACGCGCCCCTTGCCCGGCGTGGCCAGGGTTTCCTTCACGCGGGAATTGTCCTCATGGCATTTCACCGTGACGATTTCTCCGCCAAAGCTGTCGCGGCCACCGAAGTTGGCAAACAGCGGCTCGCATACGCGCACGTCATCAGGGTTGTCATCGCACAGATCACAGGTCACGAAACTCATGAAGCACTCCAGATAAAAGATCGGAAACGGATCAAGAAAAGCAGTCGTTCAGGCCAGCACGGCCTGCATGTCGTCATAACGGTACAGATTGATCTTGCCCGCACCCGGATGCTGGGCGGCGGCCAGCATGGCTGCCGCCACCTCCGCGCCGTTGATGGGATGCATGCTGCGCAAAGGCCCGCGCAGGAAAGGCGCAATCAGGGCAGAAAGACGCAGGCCCATGGCTTCACCAGGGCGGTTGTCCGCACGCTCGCCCACCAGCAGCGAGGGCCTGAAAATGGACACATGGCGAAAACCCAGCGAACTCACTTCCTTTTCCAGCATGCCTTTTACGCGGTTGTAGAAGACCGGCGAACGCGCCTGCGCGCCTATGGCCGACACCAGCAGGAAATGCCGGGCGCCGTTGCGCAACACACCATGGGCAAACTCGAGGGCATAGCCGTAATCCACCTTGTGGAATTCTGCCTTGGTGCCGGCCTGGCGGATGGTGGTGCCCAGGCAGCAGAAAGCGTCATCCGCCTGCACGCCGGCCAGCGTCTCGCCCAGCAGGTCAAAGGAGGCCGTCTCGACGCGCACCAGCTTCTTGTGGTTCACCGGAACCGGGCGGCGGGTCACCGCAATCACGCGGCTGTAGGCCGGCGAGGCCAGCAGCAGTTGCAGCAGGTGCCCGCCTATCAGGCCGGTGGCACCAATCAGGATCGCTGTTTTTCCGGGCATGGACTTTCCGACATCAGGAAACGGGAAGGCGGGGATTATGCCCGCGATGACAGCCGGGCAAAACAGACGACAGGCTGCATTTGACAGTATCCGACCGACTGGTCCGTCGTTTCCTTGCCGATTCACACCCTGGCGGCATCCGTTTGCACATTTTTTGGACGGCAAAAGTTTACGTTAACGTAAAGGTCATGAATAATGCCGGGCACCTCATTCCGGAACAGGCGGCTTCACATGTCGCAGACCTATTCCATCTCCGAACTCGCCCGCGAGTTCGACGTCACCACCCGCACCATCCGCTTCTACG
This sequence comes from Moraxellaceae bacterium, assembly GCA_030146505.1. Lineage (GTDB taxonomy): Bacteria > Pseudomonadota > Gammaproteobacteria > Pseudomonadales > Moraxellaceae > UBA2031. The sequence continues at coordinate 2,818 of JASLCO010000240.1, read as the reverse complement.
AGGATGAAGGGCTGCTCGCCCCCCTGCGCCGTGGCCAGACCCGTATCTATTCCGCGCGTGACCGCGTACTGCTGAAGCTCATCCTGCGCGGCAAGCGCCTGGGCTTCTCGCTCGCCGAATGCGGCGAGCTCTTCAGCCTCTACGACCCCGAGCACGGCAACCAGGCCCAGTACCAGCTCATGCTGGACAAGCTGGCCGAGCGCCGCCGGGCCCTGGAACAGCAACAGAACGACATCAGGCTCATGCAAATGGAACTGGACACCGCCGAGGCCCGCATCCGCGCCACCCAGGCCGGCCAGCCCTTCGCCGACGACGCGCTGGACCATGTTGTCGGCGACGCCGAGCCTGACCTCCAACAATCCGCTTCCTGACAACGAGGAAACTCCATGAGTTACACCGGCATGAATTTCGGCCTGGGCGAAACCATCAACGCCCTGCGTGACACCGTCGAGGCATTCGCGAAAAAGGAAATCGCGCCGCGCGCGGCCGACATCGACCGCAGCAACGAATTCCCCATGGACCTCTGGCGCAAGCTGGGAGATCTCGGCCTGCTCGGCATGACGGTGAGTGAAGAGTTTGGCGGCAGTGATATGGGCTATCTCGCCCACGTCATTGCCGTGGAAGAAATCTCGCGCGCTTCCGCCTCCGTCGGCCTTTCTTACGGCGCGCATTCCAATCTCTGCGTCAACCAGATCTACAAGAATGGCAATGCCGCACAGCGCGCAAAATACCTGCCGAAACTGGTCAGCGGCGAACACATCGGCGCGCTGGCCATGAGCGAGCCCAATGCCGGCTCGGACGTCGTGAGCATGAAATTGCGCGCCGACAAGAAAGGCGACCGCTATGTGCTGAACGGCAACAAGATGTGGATCACCAACGGCCCCGACGCCAATACCTATGTTATCTACGCCAAGACCGACATCAACGCCGGCCCCAAGGGCATCACCGCCTTCATCGTGGAGCGCGACTGGAAGGGATTTTCACGCCACCAGAAGCTGGACAAGCTCGGCATGCGCGGCTCCAACACCTGCGAACTCGTCTTCCAGGATTGCGAAGTGCCGGCGGAAAACGTGCTGGGCAAAGAAGGTGAAGGCGTGCGCGTGCTCATGAGCGGCCTGGATTACGAGCGGGTTGTTCTATCCGGCGGCCCTGTCGGCCTCATGCAGGCCTGCATGGACGTGGTGATTCCCTACATCCACGACCGCAAGCAGTTCGGGCAGGCCATCGGCGAGTTCCAGCTCATGCAGGGCAAGGTGGCTGACATGTACACCCTGCTCAATGCATCGCGCGCCTATCTCTATAACGTGGCCCAGGCCTGCGATCGCGGCGAAACCGCGCGCAAGGACGCGGCCGCCGTCATCCTTTACACCGCTGAAAACGCCACCCGGCTGGCGCTTGAAGCCATACAGGTGCTGGGCGGAAATGGTTACATCAATGAAAACCCGACGGGCCGTTTCCTGCGCGACGCCAAGCTCTATGAAATCGGGGCCGGCACCAGTGAAATCAGAAGAATGCTGATCGGCCGCGAACTCTTCAACGAGACCAAGTAACCCTTTCCCCGTAGGAGCGGCTTCAGCCGCGAACCGACCAGCCGCGAACTGAAAAGAAAACTGAATCCCGTTGGTTCGCGGCTGAAGCCGCTCCTACGGCAAGCGAACAGAATGACGGAAGGCTGACATGCCCATCCTTAGCAGCAAGATCAATCCGCAATCCCCCAGCTTCCAGGAAAACGCCGCGCACCTGCGCGCGCTCACGGCTGACCTGCAAAAGCTGCTGGACCACATTCGCGCAGGCGGAGGCAACGCCGCCATCGCGCGCCACAAGGCACGCGGCAAGCTGACAGCGCGCGAGCGCATCAACCTGCTGCTGGACCCGGGCTCGCCTTTCCTTGAAATCGCCCCTCTCGCAGCTCACGAGGTCTATGGCGAAGACGTGCCGGCCGCCGGCATCGTGGCCGGCATCGGCCGTGTGAGCGGCGTGGAATGCGTGATTGCCGCCAATGACGCCACGGTGAAAGGCGGCTCGTATTACCCGCTCACGGTAAAAAAACACCTGCGTGCGCAAACCATCGCAGAGGAAAACAACCTGCCCTGCATCTATCTGGTGGACTCGGGCGGCGCCAATCTGCCGCGCCAGGATGAGGTCTTCCCGGACCACCTGCATTTCGGCCACATCTTTTTCAACCAGGCCAATATGTCGGCGGCCAATATTCCGCAGATCGCCGTGGTCATGGGCTCCTGCACGGCAGGCGGCGCCTATGTGCCGGCCATGGCCGACGAAGCCATCATCGTGAAGCACCAGGGCACGATTTTCCTCGCCGGCCCGCCACTCGTTAAAGCCGCCACCGGCGAAGTGGTGAGCGCGGAAGAATTAGGGGGCGCCGACCTGCATTCACGCATCTCCGGCGTCACCGACCAACTGGCGGAAAACGACGAGCACGCACTGGAACTGGCCCGCGCCTCCGTCTCCCGGCTCAACCGCGTCAAGAAAACCGTGCTGGATGTGCGCGAACCCCTGCCACCGCTTTACCCGGCAGAAGACCTCTACGGCATCGTGCCCCGGGATGCACGCGAGCCTTTCGACGTGCGCGAGATCATCGCCCGCCTCACCGACGGCTCGGAATTCGATGAATTCAAGCCGCTCTACGGCAGCACGCTCGTCACCGGATTCGCTAGGCTCTGGGGCTATCCGGTCGGCATCATCGCCAACAACGGCATCCTGTTTTCCGAATCCGCGCTCAAGGGCGCGCATTTCATCGAGCTGTGCTGCCAGCGCAAGATTCCGCTGGTCTTCCTGCAGAACATCACCGGCTTCATGG
>JASLCO010000309.1 GCA_030146505.1 Moraxellaceae bacterium | reverse complement strand
AGGCCGTCTACAACACAATCGATGCACTGGAGACACGCCTGCAGGGTGATGCCGGCCGCTATCTGGTCGGCGACAGCTTTACCCTGGCCGATCTCACCGCCGCCTGCATGCTGGCGCCCCTGGTCGGCCCTGCCGGCAGTCCCTGGCCGGACGAGCGCATTCCCGATGCCGCTCTCAGCGGTAACGAAGCACTACGCCACGAGCTACGCACACGTACAGTCGGCCAGTGGGTCACGCGTATCTATGCCGAACACCGTCAGGCAAATTCCTGAAACCCGGCAGCTGAAGCACAAGTCCTGTCGTCATCTGTCAAGAACGCCCCCAGCCGCCCGCTAGACTTCCTGTAAACAAGAAACGGGGTCTGCCATGCAGGACATCATCAACTGGGTCAACAGCGTCTTCGGTCCACATGTGGACTGGAAGCAGGTGGTGGTACTCACCATGACACCACTGTTCATCCTCGGCCTCGTGGTCGAATTCTTCTGGCTGCACCGCAAGACCGGACGCTGGGATATCGCCGAACCCGGCCAGCGCTTCTACTGGCGCGAAGTGATCGCCAGCAGCAGCCTGGGGCTGGGTTATTACGCCGCCGAAGCCATCATGCATTTACTGCTGGTGGGCGCCGCCATGGCGTGGTTCTGGGAACACCGCTTCTTCACCATTCCCATCAATGTATGGACGGTGATTGCCGCCTTTTTCGTGGAAGAATTCTGCTACTACTGGTACCACCGCACGGCGCATCGCGTGCGCTGGTTCTGGACACAGCATGTTTCCCACCACAGCGGCGAAACCATGAACATGAGTACCGCCGCCCGCCAGAGCATTCTCAACGGCATCATCGGCGTGTGGTTCTTCTTCGTGCCGCCCATCCTGCTGGGCTTTCACCCCGGCCTCATCCTCTTCATGTTCGGTGTGAATCTTTCCTACCAGTGGTTCATACACACGGAAGCCATTCCCCGCCTGCATCCCTGGATAGAATGGATTTTCGATACTGCCTCCAATCACCGCGTGCATCACGGCCGCAATGCCCAGTACATCGACAAGAATTACGGCGGCGTGCTCATGATTTACGACCATCTCTTCCGCACCTACGAGCCTGAAGTGGAAAAAGTGGAATACGGCACCACGCGCCAGATCAAGAGCTACAACTGGTTCGTGCTGAATTTCCACGAGATGGTGGACATGTGGCGCGACTTCCTGGCACCGGGCCCGCTGCTACAACGCCTCAAGCATTTCTGGAAGCCCCCGGAATGGGAACGTCCGGGCCACCAGCGCATACACACCTGGACCGTGGTGCGCGAGGCGCCTGCCTCCAGCGCCACCGAGCCTGCCAACAGCCAGGCCCAACAGGCAACCTGAATCCTCCGGCGGATATAGGGCTGCAACCTGCCCACCCGTTTCTTGATCTGCCTCAAAAGAAAATTCCCGGCTTGCGGCATGCTGGCGCCAGGTACACAACAAGAGGGATTTTCCATGTACAAGCGCATCCTGTTTGCCAGCGATGGCAGCCCCGCATCCGACAACGCCCTGAACGAAGCCGTGAAACTGGTAAGGGACGGTGCCGAGCTCAAGGTACTGACCGTGGTAGTCGATCCGGTGGCAACATTTGCCTCGCCTTACGGCATCAGCTACGACGCCGGGCTCGTGCGCAATGCCGCCATTGAAAGCGGCAAGGCCGCGCTGGAAAGAACCGTGGCGCAACTCACTGCCGAAGGCGTGAAAACCACGGGCGACCTGCTGGATCTGACGGAAACCGTCAGCGGCAATATTGCCGCCGTGATACTGGAAGAAGCGAAGAGCTGGCCGGCCGACCTCATCGTGGTAGGCACGCATGGACGACGTGGTGTTCGCCGCTTCTTCCTGGGCAGTGTGGCGGAGGAACTGGCGCGTACCAGCCATGTCCCGCTGCTGCTGGTGCGCGGGCCGGAATAAGGCGCTCAGCCAGCCGCTGCTTTCAGATCATGCAGGGCTTCGCGGACATCAGCGCCCGCAGGGCGCTGGTAGAGACCGAGTCCGAAGGCGGGCAGGATGGCAAAGAGATGGTCGAAAATATCGCTTTGCACGCTTTCATACTTCACCCATGCCGTGCTTGAGGTGAAGCAGTAAAGCTCCAGGGGTATACCGTCTCCCGCCGTCGCGAGCTGGCGCACCATGCAGGTCATGCGCGGATGAATATCCGGATGGGCCCGCAGATAGGCGTCGGCATACGCGCGGAAGGTGCCCAGATTGGTGAGACGGCGCTGGTTGGCGGCAACACGGCCTTTTTCCCCCAGCGCCTCATTCCATTTGCCAACCTCATCGGCCTTTTGGGCCAGATAGTTTTCCAGCAGCTTTATCTTCCCCAGCGCCGCCATCTCTTCTTCACTCAGGAAATGCACCGTGCCGGCATTGATGAAGAGTGAACGCTTGATGCGGCGGCCACCGGAATCAAACATGCCACGCCAGTTCTTGAAGGATTCGGTGATGAGCTTCCAGGTGGGAATGGTGCTGATGGTACCGTCCCAGTTGCGCACCTTCACCGTATGCAGGCTGATGTCCAGCACCTCGCCATCAGCATTGGCCGAAGGCATTTCCATCC
>JASLCO010000293.1 GCA_030146505.1 Moraxellaceae bacterium | reverse complement strand
GCATGGGCATGCCGAGCTCGTCGCGTATGCGCAGCAGGAAGGGAAGAATCTGCTGCTTGCGCGTGCTGTCCAGCGAGGACAGCGGCTCGTCCAGCAATAATAATCGTGGCGAGAACAGCAGGGCGCGCCCCAGGGCCACGCGCTGTTTTTCGCCGCCGGAGAGCAGCCGGGGCCGGCGCCTGAGCAAGTGGCCGATTTCCAGCAGGGCCACGATTTCATCCAGCGGGAAGCGCCGCTCTGCTTCCCGCCGGTGGCGGAAACCGTAGAGCAGATTGCTTTCCACGGAGAGATGCGGGAACAGCTGCGCATCCTGGAAGACATAACCGATATGGCGTTTTTCCGGCGGCAGGAAAATCCCGGACGCCGTATCCGCCAATACCGTGCCATCCAGCACGATACGCCCGGCATCCGGTGCCTGCAGGCCGGCGACCAGAGCCAGCAGCGTGCTCTTGCCGGCACCGGAAGGACCGCAGATGCCCGTCACGGATGCCGACGTGCGCGCCTGTAGCTGCAGCGAAAATTCACCGCGCTGCCAGCGCAGGTCCAGTTCAAGCACGATGCACTCCGGAGCAAGGCGCTGGCATGGGCTCAGACATGATCGCGATACCCCAATCGTTTCTGCAGGCGACGCTGTATGGCATTGCCGGCCAGCAGGGCAGCCAGTGAAATGACAATGGAAATCCAGATAAGGCGCATGGCGGGCTCTTCCCCCGCAGGCTGGTGCACATAGGTGTAAATCGCCAGCGGCAGCGTGCGCGTCTCGCCTTCGATATTGCCGACAAAAGTGATGGTGGCGCCGAACTCGCCCAGGCTGCGGCTGAACGAGAGGATCGCGCCCACCAGAATGCCGGGCAGGGCCAGTGGCAGCGTGATGCTGAAAAACACTTTCCAGGGCGAAGCGCCCAACGTGCGCGCAGCATTTTCCAGGCGTGAATCAATCAACTGGAAAGAAAGCCGTATGGGTTGCACCAGCAGCGGCAGGCCCATCACCAGCGAGGCCAGCACCGCGCCCGTCCAGTGGAAGGCGAGACTGATGCCGAAGGTTTCGTTGAGGAATTTCCCGATGACGCCGTTATTCCCCATGAGCACGAGCAATAAATAGCCGGGCACTACGGGCGGCAGCACCATGGGCAGGTGCACCAGCGCATCGAACAGCGATTTGCCGAAAAATTCGCGGCGCGCCAGCAGCCAGGCAATGGCAATGCCGGGCAGCAGCCCGATGAGCATGCACCAGGCCGCCACTTTCACGGAGAGCAGCAGGGCTGTGCTTTCTTCAGGGGTCAACATGGGAATCCGGAAATACGTAGGAGCGGCTTCAGCCGCGAACCTTTTATCACAGCATGGCAACATCACGACATGGGGTTCGCGGCTGAAGCCGCTCCTGCAAACCCATCAGCTCAGGGCTTGAGCACGGTAAAGCCATAGCGCTGGAACACGGCACCGGCTTCCGGTGACTGCAGATAGCTGAAGAAATCCCTGGCGCTGGCCGCGGCCTTGGGCAACAGCGCAAACGGATACACCACGGCATCATGGCTGCCGGCAGGGAAGCGGCCGGCAATCATCACCTTGCTGCTGATCTTCGCATCGGTTTCATACACGATGCCCAGCGCACATTCCGCGCGCTCCACAAAGGCCAGCGCCGTGCGCACATCCTCGGTGGCCACCACGCGCTTTTCCACGCCGCTCCACCAGCCCAGATTCTGCAAGGCCTGCTTGCCGTAGATGCCAGCGGGCACGCTGCCCGGCTCGCCCATGCAGAGCTTGCCGCTGAATTCCGGCAGGGCATCGCCCTTCTGCACATTCACGCTCAGGGGCTTGTCGGCCGGTGCGATCAGCACGAGGGTATTGCCGAGCAGGGAACGGCGCGAGGCCTTGTCGATGAGATTGCGTTCGGTGAGATAGTCCATCCACTTCAAATCGGCCGAGGCAAAGATTTCCGCCGGCGCGCCGGCTTCAATCTGCTTGGCCAACGTGGAGGAAGCCGCGAAGGAAGACTTGATGTCGTCGTCCTTGTGCACGGCCTTCCAGCTCGTGGAAATATCCTTGATGGCATTGGTGAGGCTGGCCGCCGCGTAAACCGTTACATCAGCCGCCTGTGCGCCCATGCTCGCCGATAGGGCAAGCAGCACGAGCCATTTCCTGGCATGCACCCGCATGGTGTTTCTCCTGTTTTTCATGTCGTGTCGGTGTTGGCACTGCAGTCGTCCGGCATCTTATCGCTATATTCTTTGGAATACAGCGAAGATCGTGGCAAACTGCGCGCCGTTCTTCAAAGCCTCTTCCGGGCCTGCTCTTGTGTGTCGCCTCCTGCTCCCACAGGCGGCGCTGTATCCAAGCAAATACAGCGCCAACACACACAGGAGACTCATCACATGCATCACTCGTTTTCGCGGGGAATTTTTTCCGCTGCCTTGCTGCTCTGCGCCACCCCGGCCCTGGCGGCCGATCCCACCCTGGAACTGCTGGCCCAGAAAGGCCTGATCACGGCGGATGAATACGCCAGCCTCAAGGAAAAGCAGAAAGACCAGGCCAGCAACCTCAACATCAACCTGAAAGACGGGCTGAAAATCAGCACGGCCGACGGCAAGAGCGCTGTCCAGCTCGGCACGCTGATGCAGATGGATTTCGCCCATGTCGAGCAGCGCAACCGCGATGCTGCGTCCGGCTCGGAATTCCGGCGCGCCCGCCTCTACCTGAACGGCGCAACAGGGGTCTGGACCTACCGCTTTGAAGCGGAATTCACCGGCACGCCCACCTTCACCGATGCCTGGGCAGCCTGGAGCGGTCCCGTCACGGTGACTGGCGGCCATTTCAAGCAGCCTTACAGCCTGGAAGCACTGATGAGCGACAAGGACCTTGCCTTCATGGAGCGCTCGCTGTCCTCCAGCCTGCTGGCCGTGCGCGCGCCCGGCTTCATGCTGAGCCAGGGCGGCACCGCCTGGAGCTGGGCTGCCGGCGTCTTCGGCGAAGCGCTCACCACGACCACCACGGACGATGAAGGCGGCGGCCTGAGCGCGCGTGGCAGCTGGGCACCGCTGCTTGGCGACGGCCACACCCTGCACCTCGGCGCCTCGCTGCACTGGCGCGAGGCCAGCCAGGGCACGGCCACGAGCTACCAGCAGTTCGCCAGCAAGCCGGAAATCAACCTCTTCCCCACCACCAGCCGCCAGCTCAACACCGGCACCATCGCCAATGTGGACGCCTTCTGGCTGCTGGGCCTGGAAGCCGCGCAGGCCTTCGGCCCCGTGCTGGCCCAGGCCGAATACAGCTGGGCGAAAGTGGACCGCAAGCTGGGCGACGATCTGGACTTTGGCGGCGGCTATGCCCAGCTGTCCTGGGCACTGACCGGCGAAGTGCGTCCCTACCAGGGCAACCGCGGCCTCTTCGGGGGCATCAGGCCCAAGGGCGAGGTGGCCTGGGAAGTGGCCCTGCGCCTGTCCCGCCTTGATCTCAGCGACGGCACCATCAAGGGCGGCGAGGAAAGCAACGCCAGTGCCTCGCTCAACAGCTACCTCGGCAACAACGTCAAGCTCAGCCTGAATTATGTACAGGCCCTGGACGTGGCGGCCGACAGCCCGAATGCCGCGCAGGGCAAGGCGCGGGCGCTGATGATGCGGGCGCAGTTCGCTTACTGAGACAGCTGCCTCGCTCTCGCCACAATACTGTTCTTATGAACAGTATTGTGGCGTATAGTGGCCACTGCTTCCGGAGGCCGCCATGAGCATGAATCCCGATGGCGCGCGCAAGGGCCGCGGCGCCACCCTCAATCCCGACAACCGTTTTTTCCGCCAGCGCAGCGAGGCCGAGCATGACGGCTGGGCCCTGGAGCCCGAGGCGCTGAAACCGCTGGCCACGACCGTGACCGTGCAGCAGAGCCGCAGCATCATTTCGCGCAACACCTCGCCCGACATTCCTTTCACGCAATCCATCAATCCCTACCAGGGTTGCGAGCACGGCTGCGTGTATTGCTACGCAAGACCCAGCCACGCCTATCTTGACCTTTCCCCCGGCCTGGATTTCGAGACGAAGCTTTTTGCCAAGCCCGATGCCAGGGAATTGCTGCGCAAGGAAATGAGCTCGCCCCGCTATCAGGTGAGCACCATCCACATCGGCGGCAATACCGACCCTTACCAGCCCATCGAGCGTGAATGGAAAATCACGCGGCAATTGCTGGAGGTGATGCTTGAAACACGGCACCCGGTTTCCGTCATCACCAAGAACGCGCTCATCCTGCGCGACCTGGACCTGCTGGCCGAGCTCGCCAGGCTGGATCTCGTGCAGGTCTTCGTTTCCGTCACCAGCCTGGACCCTCACCTCACGCAGAAGCTGGAGCCCCGCGCCAGCGCGCCGCATCGTCGCCTGCAAACCATTGAGAAGCTGCATGAGGCCGGTGTGCCGGTGGGCGTGATGACAGCGCCCCTGATTCCCTTCATCAACGACGCCGAAATGGAAGCCATTCTGGAAGCGGCCGCCAAGGCAGGCGCCAGCAGCGCCGGCTACACCTTCATACGCCTGGCGCATGAGCTGAAGGAAATATTCCGGGACTGGCTGGCCGAACATGAGCCCCTGAAGCTGGAACGCGTGATGGCTGTGATCAACGATGTGCGTGGCGGCCGCGACAATGATCCGCGCTTCGGGTCACGCATGCGGGGCGAAGGCAATTTCGCCGAGCTTTTGCGCCAGCGTTTTGCCATTGCCTGCCGCAAGCACGGGCTCAACAAGCCGGACCGGCGCGGCCTGCGCCACGATCTCTTTGCGCCACCGCACAGGCATGGCCAGATATCGCTTTTCACATGATTTACTGTCGGCTGAATTTCACGATGCTGCACATCCCCGCCATCACGCTGCTCCTGGCAGAAGATATCGACTCAAGCGCCTGCTTTTCATAGAATCCCGGCCCACCGGAGATGGCATTCCTCCGTATAACCGCCCTCGGGGCTGATGATGC
>JASLCO010000288.1 GCA_030146505.1 Moraxellaceae bacterium | reverse complement strand
ACCCTCTCCCCGCTTGCGGGGAGAGGGAGACAAGCGATAAGGAAAAATGAAATGAGCAAGATCAAATTCGTGGAAGGCAATTTCACCCAAGCCGATGGCAAGTACGCCATTGCCGTCGCCCGCTTCAACAGCTTTGTAGTGGAATCGCTGCTGGATGGCGCCATCGACACCCTGAAGCGTCACGGCGTGAAAGAAGAAAACATTACCGTGGTGCGCGTGCCCGGTGCCTGGGAGCTGCCACTGGTAGCCAAGAAGCTGGCTGAGAAAAAGACGTTTGATGCCATCATCGGTCTCGGTGCCGTGATTCGTGGCGGCACACCGCATTTCGATTTCGTCTGCAATGAAGCCGCCAAGGGTCTGGGCGCTGTGGGTCTGGAATTCGGCGTGCCGGTGATTTTCGGCGTGCTCACCACGGATTCCATCGAGCAGGCCATCGAACGTTCCGGCACCAAGGCTGGCAACAAGGGTTCGGATGCCGCTCTCGGCGCCATTGAAATGGTCTCCGTGATCAAGGCGCTGGCTTAAGTTCTTTCCGTAGGAGCGGCTTCAGCCGCGAACCAACGATTTTGTATTTATGGTTCGCGGCTGAAGCCGCTCCTACGGATTTGCAGGTAAATGAGTGTGAACAAAAGCGGAAACATGAACATCAAGCCCTCGGCACGGCGCAAGGCGCGCCGTTTCGCCATGCAGGCGCTTTACGAGTGGTCCATCTCGGGTAATCCCATGCATGAGATCGAGGCGCGCTATCGCGTCGAGAACGCCATGCACAAGGTGGATCTGGAATACTTTCACGAACTCATCCATGAGATCGTGAAAGACAATGAAAGGATTGATGATGCCTTCATGGCGCATCTGGATCGCAAATTCCATGAGCTGGACCATGTCGAGCGCGCCATCCTGCGCATCGGTACCTATGAACTGCTCAAGCGTCTGGATGTGCCCTACAAGGTGGTCATCAACGAAGGCATAGAGCTGGCCAAGGATTTTGGCGCCACCGAATCGCACAAGTATGTGAACGGCATACTGGATGAAGTGGCCAAGCAGCACCGCAAGATTGAAAGGCCTTCGGCCTGAACGCTGCCATCATGAGCCAGCGCGGCGAATTCGAACTCATCCGTGAATTTTTCACCCGCCCTTCCCCTGATGCCGCCGTGCATCTCGGGGTGGGGGATGATGCCGCGCTGATTGCTGTTCCGGATAACCACGAGTTGGTGGTGACCACGGATACCCTGGTCAGCGGCCGCCACTTTCCGGAAGACGCCGCACCTTCCGATATAGGCTGGAAAGCATTGGCCGTGAACCTGTCCGATCTCGCAGCCATGGGCGCGGAAGCGCGCTGGGTCACACTGGCGCTCACCCTTCCTGACAGCAACGAAGCCTTCCTGCGCGAATTCGCGGCCGGTTTTTTTGCCCTGGCTGAAAAGGAAAATGTCAGCCTGGTGGGTGGCGATACCACGCGCGGACCACTCAGCATTACTGTCACGGCCATGGGGGCCCTGCCGCTTGGCCAGGCCTTGCGGCGCGATGGGGCACAGGTGGGTGACGACATTTATGTCAGCGGCACGCTGGGCGATGCCGGGCTGGGTCTGCGTCTTGTGCTGCAACAATGGCTGGACGAATTGCCGGCAGGCGATGAGGCTTTTGTCTTGCAGCGTCTGCACCGGCCCGAGCCGCGACTGGCTCTGGCAAAGGAATTGCGTTCATTGGCTTCGGCCTGTCTCGATGTGTCCGATGGCCTGGCGCAGGATCTTGGCCATATCCTGCGTGCTTCTGCCGTGGGGGCGGCGCTGGACCTCGATGCCTTGCCGCGCAGTGCAGCGCTGGCCGGCATTGATGCCGCGTTTGCCGATGTGCTGGCGCTCACCAGTGGCGATGATTACGAACTGCTGTTCACGGCAGCGCCGCAGTATTGTGAAAAAATCTCTGCACTTTCCTTTCCCTGCACGCGCATAGGCAGCATTGTTGCCGGGTCGGCCTTGCTGCTGCGTCGCCACGGTGCCGTTGTCGACATGCCTGTTGCCGGCTTCCGGCATTTCTGAGGAAAACCTGACGCATGAACAAGCCCGATTTACGCGATCCCCTGCAGTTGCTGGCTTGTGGCTTTGGCAGTGGCCTGGCTCCGAAGGCGCCCGGTACGGTGGGTTCGCTGGTGGCCGTACTGCTGTTTCCGCTGCTGGCCCATGCCGGCCTGCTCGCCTATCTCGCGCTCATGCTGCTGGTGGCCGCGGGCGGCATCCGGATTTGCGCGCATGCCGCCTCGGCACTGGATGTACATGATGACGGCCGCATCGTCTGGGACGAGTTTGCCGGCCAGTGGCTGGCGCTGACACCGCTGGTGCCGTTGCGCGCCGGTGTCGGCCTCCCGTGGGACCTGCCCACGCTGGGCTATCTCGTCGTCGCCTTTGCCCTTTTCCGCCTGCTGGACGTTGCCAAGCCCGGACCGATTGGCTATCTCGACAAGACCCTGCACGGCGGCCTTGGCATCATGGCCGATGATCTGCTGGCAGGCGTACTGGCTGGGCTGACACTGTTCTGGCTGCAGTTCATTCCGCTTTGAGTCTTGCGGTCATTTTCAGGGTGGGGGTATCCATGCGCGCGTTGACAAGGCGGAGGCTGGCTTCGGTGCTGGTAGTGGTGCTCCTGCTGCCGGCCGCGCTGTGGGCTGCGCCCAAGGGCAGCGACAAGAGTCCCTATGTCTCGGTGATAGGCCTCATGGGCAGCAAGGCCATCCTGCGCATAAACGGCGAACAGCAACTGCTGGGCAAGGGCGAAAGTCGTGACGGTGTCACCTTGCTGGACATCGTGGCCGGTCAGGCGCAACTGGACATCAACGGCCGCCGGCTCAGCCTGGGGATGGGCATGGATACCGGCGGCATTGCCGCGCGTGAGCAGGGCGGCAGTGTGGAAATCGTCATGAACGGCAGCGGCCAGTTCATCACCAGCGGCCAGATCAACGGGCGCGTGATGGAAATGCTGGTGGATACCGGCGCCAATACCGTATCCATGACCACGGAAGATGCCCGCCAGCTTGGCATCGACTACCTCATGGACGGCAGGCCCAGTGTGAGCGCCACCGCCGGTGGCCTCGTGCGCACCTGGGTGGTCACATTGAAGAGCGTGCAGGTCGGCCCCATTACCGTGCGCAATGTGCCGGCCTCCATCCGTGAGGCGCCGCGCATGAGTCCGGTGCTGCTGGGCATGACCTTCCTGAGCCAGGTCAATCTGCAGCATGAGCAGAACCGGCTGAAGATCACGGCCCGTTGAGCCCGGTTGCGGCAGTCGCAGCCTCTGGCCGTGATTGCTAGAATCGCCTTCCCCTCAAGCCGGAGCCGTCCGTGTCCGTTGTTTTCGTAGCTTCCTCCCTGCTGCCCACCCGCCATGGTGCCTTCACCATCCACGCCTTCGAAGACCCGAAAACGGGCAAGGAGCATGTGGCGCTGGTCATGGGCGACGTGGCCGACGGCGCACCCGTGCTCATGCGTGTTCATTCCGAATGCCTGACCGGCGACGGTTTCGGCAGCCTGCGCTGCGACTGCGGCCCGCAACTGGAGGCCGCCATGCAGAAAGTGGCTGCTGCCGGCCGTGGCGTGATTCTTTACCTGCGCCAGGAAGGTCGTGGCATAGGCCTGCTCAACAAGGTGCGCGCCTACCACCTGCAGGATCAGGGCGCCGACACCGTGGAAGCCAACGAGCAACTGGGTTTCGCGCCTGATCTGCGCGAATACTCCATGTGCGAGGACATGCTCGGTCACCTGGGTGTGAAATCCGTACGCCTCATGACCAACAACCCGCGCAAGGTGGCGGCGCTGGAAGCGCACGGCATAGACGTCATCGAACGCGTGCCGCTGATGACTGGCCGCAATCCCCACAACGAACACTATCTCGATACCAAGCAGGACAAGATGGGGCATATGCTGGATTCAGAGTGAGCAGTTCTTCTGTGGGAGCCGTTTCAGCCGCGACTTTTCTTTCCCGCCTTTTTTAATCCCGCTGCATTTTTTCCTCGTTGCCCCCTGCATTAATCCACATCTTGTAGG
>JASLCO010000396.1 GCA_030146505.1 Moraxellaceae bacterium | reverse complement strand
CAGGCCGGCCCATAACAAGTCAATCAAGGCGGACGCCGTACCGGCGCCGCCTTATTTCCAACGTTAGCGATATGAAAAATATATTCACAGCACTGCTTCTAATGCTTTCCCTTTCTGCTTATGCAGGAGAGGTGGATCGTGACGTCCTGCCCTATGACTCATGCAAAACAATCAAATCTAGGGAAGCACAACACAACTTTAAGCTGCTAGGCGAAGACTCTTCTGGAGGGTACACCACATTAATTTTTAGCAATCCAGATAGCCCTTTCAAAAACAATGCTCTTTATAGATGTGATGGAGATAGATGGAGCTATTCATACACAGAATCACTCCCTTCAATCAGTTCAGCCTTTAGTAAATTTAATAAAATAAAAAATGAACTAATAAATAAATATGGAGAACCTACATTCGTTAGCAGTCATATGCGCTCCTCTCAGCCGATATGGCTAAGAGCCAGAACACTAGCCCTTGGGGAAAGTGAAATGCTGAATGTATATATCTGGGAAAAAGACAAAACCGACATATCTTTCACAATTTATTGGAATGATTATCAAGAAAAACTAGAAGATCGTGGATTATCAATGGTTTTTGATATGGGGCGTTGAAATAGTGAAGTTAAGTAAATATCGCTAACAAGTCATTCAAGGCGGACGCCTTCGGCGCCGCCTTAATTCCAACGTTAGGTTTCACACGAATGAATAAGGTTCTGTTGCTTTTACTATTTACGTTACTAGGCATTGCCGCCGGATATTTCCTAAAATCCATATCGGCGCAGCTCAACCCCGACTATCGCTGGGTTCTAATATTCAACAAAACAGACTGCAAGATTTCATCTGCATCTATCATATTTCCGGATCGCAGCGTAATGGTTAGCTCAGCCCAGCACAAAAATAGCATCTACCCCTACAGCAGTGAGTCAGATATAAACATCCCAATTCTTGCTTCAGAATCCCAAAAGCTCCAAGTTCGTCTTGACTTTACTAACTGCCCCACTGCTCTGGGCCAACCACAAGCGCTCACTTCGGGTTCACAAATTCAGGTATGGTTCCGTAGTAATGGTTTCACTTATGCAGCCAGGTGAAACCTAACAAGTCGTCCCAGCCGACCCCGTACCGGGGCGGCTGAACTCCAACGTTATGCCCGGAAGAAGAAATGCTCAGTAAATATGAAAAGCTAACCCTAACTGTTGCTGTAGCGAGCATTGCCGTATCAATTATTATTTGGCAATTTCCTAAGGCTGGCGCCTCCAATGTGTCATCAGAAAGCATAGCAGTAGTGTCGCCATTCATTGATAGAGTTGCACCTGAAGCGACTCTTATCATCTCTGGAACTGGTGCCAAAGTAGAAATAAAAAAGACAGCGGCAGGCATAAGATATAATGGTGGAGAAGTTTCAGAAACAGCCGCTAACTCGGTTGTATACCTCCAAATAGGCCAGCCATTGGTGATTAACCTTAGTGGAACAGGAGCACAGGCCAGCATTGACTCTGAGCTAATGCCCTACATCACAATAAATAACTCCTCAACTGGCGGTAAAATTATTGAGCGCTAAGGCATAACAAGTCATCCCAGCCGACCCCGTACCGGGGCGGCTGAACTCCAACGTTAGGTGAAAGCCATGATTGGCCATAAATGCAAAATTGATGACATGGTTCTCCTCGGAGACAGGCCAAATCCTTTTAACAAGTTATGGCTTCCTTGGGCTCTAGCCAAATGCATAAAATGTGGGTCTATAGAAGAGTGGCAAATTCATTCTGATGAAGGCATGCATGGTGGCGCATTAGAGTGCAAGGCATCACCCGGCGCTGACTATATAAAGCTCAAATACAATCTTAGCGAGCATGAGATTCAACAAATAATGGCCGGAACAAAGGAAGTTTTATATTTCAATCGGAATACACAGAAATATGAACCGCCGAAGTATGTTGGGAAATAGTCTTTCACCTAACAAGTCGTTCAATGGGCGACGCCGTGCCGGCGCGCCATTAACTCCAACGTTAGGACGCACAACCAGCACTTCTGGAGTTCACATGAAGGTCAAACGAATCATTGCCAACATCTCAACGCCCGAGCCATCCGTGGTGGACAAGTTCTATCAGGGTATTCTTGGCCTTGATCTCGCTATGGACCATGGGTGGATTCGCACCTATGCCGGCTCCACCAAGATGGCGGTGCAAGTCAGTTTTGCAAGCCAGGGCGGCTCTGACACGCCAGTGCCTGACCTATCCATCGAGGTAGATGATCTTGACGAGGCATTGAGTCGGGTTAAAAAAGGCAAAATTCCGGTGGAGTACGGCCCCGTCAGTGAGCCGTGGGGTGTCCGTCGGTTCTATGTCAAAGACCCGCTCGGTAGACTCATCAACATTCTTCAACACGAGTAGTCGGGAGCACACTAACAACTCCTTCAAGCCGACGCCGCTTCGCGGTGCGGCTGACTGCGAGCGCCAGGCATTCACCATGCAGTCAAGAAAGCCGAGCGCTTTTATTTTCACAGCTCTATCAGGGACTGACATCGGTTTTTCTATCTATGAAGCCATCTCTTTAGCAAAATATCTGACAACCAGAAAAGATTTATTTTAAATGGAATTGGCTTATTCCCTATCCTTTCATAAGCCTCTGCATAAGCCTTTTATTTTAAGGCCATCGTATGCCGGGTAAAACCTCAACCCATTCATTTTACTACTTTGATATTTAGCATCATCTTCTGGGCCATCTTGATGCTATTCTCACCAATTCAATTTCTGGCCTGCCTACCAGCATATGCATTGCTATTCTATATAACATTCCAAGCACTTTTCACCAACAAAGGCCAAGTGATTTAATAATGCCTGATAAATTCTTAAAGGTAGACGCCTTAACTCCAACGTTAGGCAACAAAAATTAGGCGCCTGTAAAACCGGAAGATTTCTAAAAGACTATGCAAGAAACCCAACGGAAGTCGTCAGCAAGGGCGTCATCATTCTAAATGAAGTCCCTGCTCACCGGCCGTCTTTTCTTTATGCGTCATGCAG
>JASLCO010000273.1 GCA_030146505.1 Moraxellaceae bacterium | reverse complement strand
GGTTGGTAATGATGATGCCGACCTGGCTGCCATCGTAATTCACGGTAATGCGCACATCACTGGGCTCGAAGCGCGGCTCCACGCCGTGGTAGATGGCGTTTTCTATCAGCGGCTGCAGGGTGAGCGCCGGAATGCGCAGGCCTTCCGGTACGGTCTCCAGCTTCCACTGCACGCGCAGTCGCTCACCCAGGCGCAACTTCTCGATGTTCACGTAGTGCTGGCAGAGTTCCAGTTCCTCGCTCATGGCAATTTCGCCCTCGGCCCGGAGGCTGGCGCGAAAAAGTTCGGAAAGGTCTTCCACCGCCTGCTCGGCCTTGTCCGGATCCACATGGATGAGACTGGCGATGATGTTCATGGAGTTGAACAGGAAATGCGGCCGTATGCGCGATTGCAGGGCCTGCAGGCGCGCCGTGAGCTCGGTGCGCTGCTTGGCGCGCAACTGCTCCTGCAGATAGAAGTAGCGCATGATGAGGCCGACGATGATGGCGCCGATGAGCACATTGCGCAGCATGTCCTGCAAGCCCACGCTCTCATAGAAGGGATTCAGGCCGGCAAAGCGGAGCACCGGGCCCGACAGCCAGGTAAAGAAGGCGACGAAGCCCAGCACCACGGCAAAGCAGAGACCGGCCGCCGTGGAGCTTGGCAGGCGCTGCAGCCAGGGCCGCAGATTGCAGAGCAGGGCGGCGCTGACCAGAGCTATCCACTGCACGAGGAAGGAGATGAGGGCCAGACGGTCCCAGGGAAAAGGCGTGAGCTGTGGCAGCCCGGCCAGCACCAGCAAAAGCGCCAGCAGCTCGGCTGCGAGGATGATCATGAGCAGGGGCTGGGTTGAGCAGAAATCAGGCAGAAAGAAGTCGTCATTGCCTGTATCTGTGACCGGGTTGTTATTTTTCTTGTGGCGCATACCCCGGAGTCTGCCCACATGGCCGACAGACGGCAAGCCGGACAAAGGCTCCGACTTGCCCGTATAATGCGCGCCGTCTCCCGTTTAGCGCCGTCTGCCGGAATCCGGCGGCAGCGGCCTCTTATGACTGCAGAGCCCTCCATGAGCCAGCCTTCCCAGCCCTCCGCATCGTCGATGTGGGGTGGCCGTTTCAGTGAAGCCACGGATGCTTTCGTGGCCGAATTCACCGCCTCGGTGAACTTCGACAAGCGCCTTTACCGTCACGACATCATGGGTTCCATTGCCCACGCCACCATGCTGGCCAAAGTCGGCGTGCTGACGGCGGAAGAGCGCGAGCTGATCGTGGATGGCCTCACGCAGATACAGGCCGAGATCGAAGCCGGCCAGTTTGAATGGCGCGTCGATCTGGAAGACGTGCACATGAACATCGAGCACCGCCTGACCGACCGCATCGGCATCGCCGGCAAGAAACTGCACACGGGCCGCTCGCGCAACGATCAGGTCGCCACCGATGTGCGTCTTTACCTGCGCGATGAAGTCGACGCCATACGCGGCGAACTCAAGCGCCTGCTCACCGGCCTGATTGATCTCGCGGAAAAAGAACACGCCACCATCATGCCCGGCTTCACGCATCTGCAGACGGCGCAGCCGGTGACCTTCGGCCATCATCTTCTCGCCTGGTTTGAAAACCTGAAACGCGATGACGAGCGTCTGGCTGATTTGCGCAAGCGCATCAACCGCATGCCCCTGGGCTCGGCCGCGCTGGCCGGCACCACCTACCCGATTGATCGCGCCTGCACCGCCGAACTGCTGGGTTTTGAAAGCGTTTCCGAGAATTCGCTGGATGCCGTATCCGACCGCGATTTCGCCATCGAATTCTGCGCCGCCGCCTCGCTCATCATGATGCACCTCTCGCGCTTTTCCGAAGAGCTGGTGCTCTGGGCCTCGGCACAATTCCAGTTCGTGAATCTGCCCGACCGCTTCTGTACCGGCTCCTCCATCATGCCGCAGAAGAAAAATCCGGACGTGCCCGAACTTGTGCGCGGCAAGGCCGGACGTGCGTTTGGTCACCTCATGTCCCTGCTTACCCTGATGAAGGGCCAGCCGCTCGCCTATAACAAGGACAACCAGGAAGACAAGGAACCACTGTTCGATGCCATCGACACCGTGCGCGGCTCCTTGCGCGCCTTTGCCGACATGGTGCCCGCCATCACGCCGCGCCGCGACAACATGCGCGAAGCCGCCCGCCGCGGTTTCGCCACCGCCACCGATCTTGCCGACTATCTCGTGAAAAAAGGCGTTGCCTTCCGCGACGCCCATGAAATCGTCGGCAAGGCCGTGGGTTTCGGCGTGCAGCAAGGTCGCGACCTCGCGGAAATGTCGCTGGCCGAATTGCAGCAGTTCTCGTCCGTCATTACCGACGATGTATTTGCCGTGCTCACGCTGGAAGGCTCGGTGAATGCCCGCAACCATATCGGCGGCACCGCACCGGCGCAGGTGAAAGCCGCTTGCGGGCGCGCCCGCCAGCGTATTGCGTAAGCTCATCTCCCAAGCAGATTGTCTCCCTCTGGGAGGCGACTGCATGGCTGCAGGAGGTAGAGCGACGCAGGATGCTAAAGCCGAGGCTTGGGGCGAGGGCCGGAATGGCGAACTACTGTGGTGCATTTGAAGCCCCGCCCTCATCCACCCTTCGGGCACCTCGCTCCGCGCCCCAGAGGGAGTAGGCAATCGCTCCCAACTTCTCCTGCCCCAAGGAGAATGCTAAAAGTGGAACCCTCTTTTGCAGACCTGCCACGGAAGAACGGCGGGCTGTTTTTCCTGCCCGGGGTTTCCCTCAATGCTCTCGCCCTTCACGAAAGGATTCCTGAAAGCCGTTGCCACCATCGTGCTGTCTTATCTGGTGGTGGCCGCCATCACCTTTTATCACTTCGGCCCGCCCCAGGACTCACCCCGGGAAGCCTTGCAAAAACAGCATTCCCGCCTGAACGCCCTCACGCCGGTGGCCATGAGTGCCGCCACACCGGCCGACATTGAATCGGCCCTGCTCTGGCGCTCCATCGCGCCGTCGCTGAACCGGGCGGGAGAGCCGGATGGCAAGCTGGTCAGCCTCAATCCCTTTAACGAATCCCTGCCGCCCGTCATCTGGCACGCGGACACGCAAAAGACGGTAGCGCTCCAACCACCGCCGCTGGCCATGCTGGGCAAGGGCGTGGAGGAATTCCGCGTGGCGGAGCTGGGCGTGTTCAACGGCGGACTGGCGGCAGTCCGCATCGACATCCTCAAAGGTGACCACAATTTGCTGAAAGGCTACCCACCGCTCTCACGCTGGGCTTATGTGGACAGCGAAGGCCGGTGGCTGAAGGCGGGACTTTTCTCCTATGCCACGCCCTTCATCGGCGAGATTGCCGCCGTGGAGTGGGACAACACCCCCGGACTCATCAACCGGCGGGGTCAACTCCTGACGCAGGTGCCGCCGGCAAAAATCACGGCCGCCCGCTACCCGACGCTGCAACGCCTGGGCAAGTGGGTCTGGGTGACGGTGCATGGCGTCATCAGCCCGGAGGACACTTACTACGGCAAAACCATCGCCTTCCTGACTGATGGCCTCACCTTCCACTCCATTCCCGTCTCGAACGGGTGGGGCAATATTCCCTCGCCCGACGGGGCGCTCTGGAAACTCCCGAGCCGAGACAACGCACCGCCCCGCCTGTGGTCGCTGCAACAGGGCTTCATCACCCTGCCCGATGATCTGCTGCCCTTGCAGCCGCTGTCCGCCACCACTTTTCTCGCGCCCTCCCGCGTGGGCGAGGGCAACGCGGTTTACGACATTGACGGCCACATGCTGGTCGATCCGTCCCCCATCAAGTATGACGAGAATGCCGCTCGCACCATTCAGAAACCGGCCCCTTCCCCCGATGGCAAAGTGGCCTCGCAGGACGGCCTGTTCGGCCTACTGGATGCCCAGGGGCGATGGCTGACGCCGCGCGCTGCCGGCGCCCTGCCCGACGTGGCCCTGTTGCAGGCCCATGCCACCCCCCTTCTCCTCACCAGCGGCCTGATCGACCGTCAGGGGAAATGGGTCATCCCGCCTGTCTACGCGAGCCTTGGCTGGTATGCCGACGGCAGCCTCTGCGCCCGGTTACCCGGCCATTACCCTGTACTCTCCTCCTGCCACCATCTCGACGTGACGGGCCGGGAATTGCCGCCCAACGACAAGCTGGAGTTACTGCCACGGGCTGAAATGGCCCCGCCGGCCAACACCCCAGCGGCGGGGGACGAGGAGCGGCCCGAACTGGAAGCTGTCGCCCTGGGCGGGCGCTGGGGCTTCCAGAATGCCGACGGGGAATGGGTCATTCCACCGCAGTTCGAGGATGCCGGCGACTTTGCCGAAGGCTTTGGCCGCGCCGCTGTGCTGGCGGCGACGATTACGGTGGAGTCGGCCCCGGACAGCAGTGAAAGCGACTCAGAGCCGGCCAACGAGCAAGAGAACAAACAAGAGGAAAAGGTGCTGCACTGGGGCGTCATCGACAAAACCGGGAAATGGGTGGTGGAGCCCCGTTACACGGCCCTCCGGCCCTTCCGCGAAGGCATTGCCATCGCCCACGATGGCGACAGGCTGTATCTCCTCTCGGCCAAGGGCAAATCGACCCCGGTGGACAGCGACGTGAATGAAAGCTCCGACTTCAGCCATGGCGTGGCGCAGGGTGTGCGCCATAACGGCTCAGCCTGCC
>JASLCO010000256.1 GCA_030146505.1 Moraxellaceae bacterium | reverse complement strand
AGGCCGTGGCAAAGGGAAAAAGCGACAACCAGAAAAGCAGATGCAGATTGGCCCAGAGCACGCCACCACTCACCTTGTGCGCTGCCTGCAGCATGTGGTGGTGGTTGTTCCAGTAGATACCGACGTAGATGAAGCTCAGCACATAAACCAGAAACGCCGGCACGATGGCACGCAGCGCCTCGAAGCTGGCATGGTGGGGCGCTTTCATTTCCAGCACCATGATGGTGATGGCCACGGCAATCACGCCATCACTGAAGGCTTCCATTCGACCTTTTTGCACGGGATGCTCCTTTCTGAATCGGGGGTTTGCAGTGGGCCTGGCGCATTATTGCATTCAAGAGATTCCCGCTTGGCGCGCGCTTCACTGATCGCGGGAATGACGTTTTTTCTCGGTTCGCCTACCGGTTTTCTTTCTCTCGTCATTCTTTTTCCAACGCATTCCTTGCCAGCCCGCGACCTTTTTCCGGCTTTCCAGGCCCCGGGGCCTTCCTTCAGAACAAGCGGTTCAGGCCATTCAGCGCCGCCACACGATAGGCCTCGGCCATTGTTGGGTAATTGAAAGTGGTGTTGACGAAATAGCGCAGGGTATTGGCGCCATTCTTCTGCTGCATGATGGCCTGGCCGATATGCACGATCTCGGCGGCATTGTCACCGAAGCAGTGTATGCCGAGGATTTCCTCGGTTTCGCGGTGGAAGAGGATCTTCAGCATGCCGGCGGTTTCGCCGGTGATCTGCGCGCGCGCCAGGTGCCGGAAAAAGGCCTGGCCGACTTCATAGGGCACTTTCGCTTCGGTGAGCTGCTTTTCGGTTTTGCCGATGGAAGAGATTTCCGGAATCGTATAGATGCCGGTGGGCACTTCGTCCACGCGCGGCACGTCGCTGGAGCCGACCAGATGGGCGGCGGCACAGCGGCCCTGGTCGTAGGCGGCGGAAGCCAGTGCAGGCGGGCCTATCACATCGCCAGCGGCAAAGATGTTCGGCACTTCGGTGCGGTAATGCTCGTCCACCTTGAGCTGGCCACGGCTGTTGGCTTTCAGGCTGGCTTTTTCCAGCGCCAGGGTTTCCGTATTGCCGCTGCGGCCGTTGCACCAGAGGATGGCATCGGCCTTGATCTTCTTGCCGGACTTCAGGTGCAGCACCACGCCGTCGTCCTGCGTTTCCACTTTTTCGTATTCTTCCTGGTTGCGCACCAGCACACCCAGCTCACGCAGGTAATAGGAAAGGGCGTCGGCGATCTCGTCATCCAGATAGGACAGCAGCTGTGCCTGCGTATTGATGAGGTCCACCTTGTAGCCCAGGCCGACGAAAATCGAGGCGTACTCGCAGCCGATCACGCCGGCGCCGTAGATGATGAGCTTGCGCACCGGGTAATCGAGATTGAGGATTTTGTCGGAATCGAAAACGCGGGGATGGGCAAAATCGATATCTTCGGGATGATAGGGCCGACTGCCGGTGGCCAGTATCGCGTGCTCGAATTCCAGCGTTTCCTTCGCACCCCCTTCGCGCGGATGAATGCTGATGCGGTGGGCACTCTCAAAACTGGCAAGGCCGGAATACACATCCACGAGATTGCGGTCGTAGAAACCGGTGTGCACCGCCACCTGGCTGTCCACCACCTTGTGCGCGCGCGCCAGCACCTGCGAGAGCGGCACATTGCGCAATTCGCCGACACGGCGGAACAGGGGATCGCGCTGGTAGCGCATGAGGTTCCACACGGTCTGGCGCAGCGCCTTGGAGGGAATGGTGCCCACGTGCACGCAGTTGCCGCCGAGACGGCCACGATCATCCACCATGGCCACGCGCCGGCCTTCCTTCACCAGCTTCATGGCCGCGCCCTCGCCCGCGGGGCCTGCACCTATCACTACCACGTCGTAAGGCCTGCGCATGCCTGTCCTCCAAGAGCCCGAGAGGCCGCCAAGTGTAACCAGCGGCCTGTTCCAGGGCAGCGCCAATCTGTGACTGGCCGGATTGATTGACCACCCGCCCTTGTTGTCCCACGAAAGGTTGCAGGAGGAGCTGCAAGCGCCAGCGGCGGAGCGCAGCCCGAATCCACTTCGGGCGCAGCGTGTTTCCGGGGCGAGTAGCGCCGGAAACGTCATGAAGAGCCATCGCGGCTAAAGCCCCT
Organism: Moraxellaceae bacterium; assembly: GCA_030146505.1. Classification (GTDB taxonomy): domain Bacteria; phylum Pseudomonadota; class Gammaproteobacteria; order Pseudomonadales; family Moraxellaceae; genus UBA2031. The sequence goes on along the minus strand of JASLCO010000256.1, from coordinate 7,266 downwards.
CCTGCCAATCCGGTGGCCGGTGGCAATAAAGGCGGGGGCAGGAATCCGGTCCTGCTGGGTTATACTCGCCGCCCTGTCAGCCGGAGCAGTCCATGAGCCAGTCCCCCGAAACCACAGCCCCCGTCACTGTCACCCCCGGCAAGGTGGAACAGGGCGTGAAGCTGCGCGGGGCGGAGAAGGTGGCGCGCATACCGGTGAAGGTGATTCCCACCGTGGAGCTGCCGCGCAAGCCGGACTGGATACGTGTGCGCATCAGCAACCCCGGCGAAGTGGCCCGTATCAAGAGCGTACTGCGCGAGCAGAAGCTGCATACTGTCTGCGAGGAAGCGGCCTGCCCCAACCTGCCGGAATGCTTCGGCGGCGGCACGGCCACCTTCATGATCATGGGTGACATCTGCACCCGCCGCTGCCCCTTCTGCGATGTCGCCCATGGCCGCCCGAATGCCCTCGACGTGGACGAACCCCGTCATCTGGCCGAGACGATCCGGAACCTGCGCCTGAAATATGTGGTGGTCACCTCGGTGGACCGCGACGACCTGAAAGACGGCGGCGCCCAGCATTTTGTGGACTGCATACGCGAATCGCGCGCCCTCAATCCGGATACGAAAATGGAAATCCTGGTGCCGGACTTCCGCGGCCGCATGGACATCGCCATACGCCTGATGAAGGAATGCCCGCCGGATGTGTTCAACCACAATATCGAAACCGTGCCCCGCCTCTACAAGGCAGTGCGTCCGGGCTCGGACTACCAGCATTCGCTGACGCTACTGAAACGCTTCAAGGAAGAATGCCCGGAGGTCGCCAGCAAGTGCGGCATCATGGTGGGCCTGGGTGAAACGAAGGAAGAAGTGCTGGCCGTGCTGGACGACCTGCGCGCCCATGACGTGGAGCTCATCACCATCGGCCAGTACCTGCAGCCATCGAAGAACCACGCCGCGGTGGACCGTTTCGTGACACCGGAAGAATTCGCCGAATACGCGGCCTACGGCAAGAAAATCGGCTTCCGCAATATCTGGAGCGGCCCCATGGTGCGCTCTTCCTATCATGCCGACCTGCAGTTCGCCGGCGTGGACGTGGGCGACGTGAAAGCCGCCCGCGCCGTGCCGGCCTGAGCCTGACGGACACTCTGCCCCGATGGACTTCGGCAGCTGGGATTTCGGTGGCTGGTATCTGGCGCTGCGCAGCTGGCTGATCGCGCATCCCGACGCCATCCTCATCGCCATCTTCCTCACCTCGCTCATTGAGGCGGTGGCCGTCATCGGCACCCTGGTGCCGGCAGTTCCCATGCTGTTCGTGCTGACCGTGCTGGCCGCGCATGCCGAAATCAGCCTGCTGCCACTCTTCCTGACCGGCATGGCCGGCGCCATGGCGGGCGACAGCATCAGCTATGCCCTGGGCCAGAACTTCCAGCACCGCATCCATACGTTCTGGCCATTCAATCGCAATCCGGACTGGCTGCAGCGCTCGGAAGACTTCGTCAGGAAACACGGCGGCAAGAGCATCATCTTCGGCCGCTTCATCGGCCCCCTGCGTGCCTTCATTCCCATGGCCGCCGGCATCTTCCGCATGCGGCCGGTGTATTTCCTGTGGATGAACTTCCTGTCGGCCATGGCCTGGGCGCCCACCCACCTGCTGCCCGGCTACAGCCTGGGCGCCGCCACCGCGCACGACTGGATGCCGGGCCGCGCCCAGCTCCTGCTGCTGGGCGCCCTGCTCATCATCGTGGCCGTACTGACCTGGCTGTTGCCGGCACTGGCAGGCTGGCGGCACCGGCGCGCAGACCTGCGCCCGGAAAACAATCGCGGCCGCGCCTTCAGCCATGACGGCCACCCCGAAGACCAGCGCGCCGCCCTGCGCCTGGCGCTGTTTGCCTTTGCCGGCTTCATGCTGCTGGCCTGCCTGCTGCCCTGGCTCAAGCCGCTGGACGTACGGCTCACCGGCCAGCTTTTTGCCTTCCGGCAGAACGTGCTGGACCCGGTCTTCATCATGCTGTCCCTCCTGGGCGATACCCGCTCCCTGATGGCCTTTGGCGTGGTGCTGATAGGCTGGACGGCCCTGCGCCGGGAATGGGTGCTGGCCGGCTGCGGCCTGCTGGTGGCTGCGCTTGGCCTGAGCCTGCCGGCCCTGCTCAAGCAGGCTTTCGACATTGCCCGGCCGCTGCTGGTGATGGCCCCGCCCGGCTCCGATTCCTTCCCCAGCGGCCATGCCTTCAGCACCGTACTGGTCTGGGGCTTCGTGCTGGTCATCCTGGAGCGCTACGGACGGGAGGGCGTGACCGGCCTGCTGCGCCCGCTGCTGCTTGGCGTCATCGTGTTCACCATCGTGGCCCGCCCCTATCTGGGCGTGCACTGGGTCTCGGACGTGCTGGCCGGCGCGCTGCTGGGCCTGGCCTGCCTCGCGCTCCTGCGCTGGAGCTGGCATCGCCGCCCCGGGCCGGGCATGGCGCTGGCCGAAATGCTACTGGTGCTTTGCCTGGCGCTGGGCGCCAGCATTGCACTGGAAGTCGTGCCCCGCTTTGCGGAAGGCATGTCCAGCTACCAGCCCCTGCCCGGCCTTTTGCCCAATTATTTCCTGTTGCCCTGAAACCGCTGCACACCAAGACACCGAAAGAGTGTCCGAGACCTCATGCCCGCCCAACGCTTCCTCATCGTTCTCAACCCGGCGGCAGGCCAGGCCCGCCGTTCCCGTATCGACCTCATCGTCAGTCTGCTGCGCCAGCAAGGCCATGCAGTGGATGTGTATGAAACCCGGGGACCGGGTGATGCCATCACAATGCTGCCGGCACTGGCCGGCCACCATGATGTGGTTGTCGCCGCTGGCGGCGACGGCACCGTCAACGAAGTGCTCAACGGCCTGTCCGGGCATCCCGGCGTCATCCTCGGCCTCATTCCCTGCGGCACCACCAATGTGCTGGCCACCGAGCTCGGCCTGCCGGGCACGCCGGAAAAGCTGGCCGCCGTGCTGGCCGGCGGTCACAGCCGTGCCATCCATCCCGGCCGCGTCAACGGCCGCCGCTTCGGCATGATGGTGGGAGTGGGGTATGACGCCCGGGTGGTGGAAGGCGTGGACATGGCACTGAAAAAGAAGATCGGCAAACCGGCCTACGTGCTGTCCATGCTGCGCGAGCTGCGCCGTTTCGGGCGACAGCGCTACCGGCTGGAACTGGACGGGCAGAGGCATGAGGCGGGCTCGGCCGTGCTCACGCTGGGCCGGCATTACGCCGGTTCCTACATACTGGCACGCGAGGCATGTATCGATGCGGCGGAGCTGGATGTGGTGCTGGTCCAGACCATGAGCCGCTGGGCCTTCCTGCTCATGCTGCTCAGCCTGCCGCTGGGTCTGGCCACACGCCTGCCCTTCATGAAAACCGTCAAGGCCCGCACGGCGCGCATCAGCCGTGTGGATGGCGGAAATGAGGCCCTGCAGGCCGATGGCGACCTGGCCGGCCAACTGCCCGCCACGGTCAGCGTGGACACGACGCCGCTCAGGGTGCTGGTGCCGCGCTGAGGTCCCCGGCCTCCGGGCGACGCAGGGGAATCTGCACCGCGCTGCGTGCCGCCAGCGCCGACTGTATGGCCGCCAGTGTGGAGCGGGTCTGCGGCACGTCCATCACCGCCACGGCACGCTCGGCAAAGGGCAGTGCCTCGCGCGCGCGATCACTCTGGAACAGCAGGTCGGCCAGGTTGTTGAGACCGGGTCCGTACATGGGCTCGCGGCGTACCAGTTCACGCAGGGTGGACTCCGCCGTTTCCTTGTCGCCCAGCGCCAGCGAGGTCTGCGCCAGCCCCAGCCAGGCCGTCTTCTGCTCCGGCCAGTTCAGCAGGGCACGGGAAAAGCCGGCCTGGGCATCGCCAACAGCACCGGCCTGCTGCATCAGTGCCAGCTCGCGTATCACCGGCCTGGGGTCCAGGCTCTCGGGAATGCGCGCAGGGTCCAGCACCAGCACGCCCCAGTAATCCGCGCGCGCCCAGGTGCGCTCAAAGGTCGAGAAGCTGATTTCCAGACGCTCCGTGCGGCCGGAACGCAGCCAGAGTTTCTCCCCGGCCCGGTCGGCGCCCACCACCACGGCAAAATGCCAGACCGGATAAATGCCGAGCCCATTGTTCTGCAGCACCAGCACCGGATAACCCTGCGCCAGTGCCGTCAGCACGGCCTCCATCTGCGGCGCCAGCGGATACACAAGGCGCCCTTCGGAGCGCGCCGCCGCCACCATCTCCAGCGCAAAACTGCCCTTGCGTGCCGGCACATACACCTTTTCCGTGAGAGTGGCCGGTGTCACGCTGCGGCCGGCAAAGGCCAGCATGGTGGCCAGCGCTGCCGGCCCGCACTGGTGCTCTTCCTGCGGAAAGAAAGGCACGCCGGCAATTTCCGTGGGCGCGGCGTTCACAGGCGCTGCTGCGCTGGCCGGCAACTGGCGCAGCGCGCGCGTCTGCGGTGCCGTGCAGGCACAGATCAGAACGGCCGCGAGAAGGGCAGGCAGGAAGCGCCCGCAACGGGAAAGACTCCGGATCAACATGCACACCCCTGGCAGCAAGGTACCGGGCCGCCCGCCGGCCCGGCGTGGAACGCGCTCAGCGTATCGGACGCGTGAAGGGAAACACCTTGGTGAGGCCGAGGATGTCGGTCACCAGCAGCACCAGGAAAATGAAAACGATGATCCCCAGCACGCTGCCCCCGGCCGGCAGGCTGTCCATGCGCTGGCTGAGCGCCAGGGCTTCGTCATCCGACAGCGCCGCCACCCGCGCCGCCGCCGCTTCCGCACTCACGCCATGCTGCGCCAGCCCGGCCTGTACATCCTCGCGCGCCAGCATGGCCTGCAGGTGAACCCGGGCAGCGGCCGCCTCCGTGGTCGTTTCCACCCGCGTGGCCTCTTCTGCGGTGATGACCACGGCCTGCACCGGCAGGCTGGTCATCGCCGTGCTCAGCACCAACAGGCAGGCAGCAGCTTTCATGGCGCGTTTTTTCATCGTTGCGTTTTCCAGTGATGTGTTGCCCGTCTTCATGATGCACTCCTTGCCTGATTGCAGGTGGTAATGATTGCCGCCGATTCTCGCGAATCAGGCAGGCCCTCGCCATCACCCGTTGTTGCAGATTCGTGAGGGCCTTGGCAGTCGCTGTATGAAAATACGGCAAAGCCGGTGAACAAGGCGGCCAGGCGCAACACAAAGTGCTAGCTTTCAGGAACAACACGCCACAGGAGGACACCATGAAGATGCAGCCGCTGCTTGCCCGCTGGCAGACCATTGCACGCACCCCGGCTCCCCGCCTTACCCTCAGCACCGACATCGACTACCACGACGCCGCCCGCCTCAAGGCACTGGCCGAACTTTATCCCGGCTGTGACGTGGCCACGCTCATGGCCGACCTCCTGCACCATGCCCTCAACGAACTCGAAGAATCCTTCCCCTATGTGCATGGCAACCGCCAGGTGGGCGAGGACGAATTCGGCGATCCGGTTTATGAAGACATCGGCCTGACACCGCGCTTTCTCGATCTCACGCGCAAGCATCTGCATGCCCTTGAAAAAAATGGAGCCGGCAGCCCGGCGGAAGTAAAACGATGACGGCCGGTCGCCATCGGCCACCGTTCGGCTGCCGGAATGTGAAAAACCCCGCAGACCGGGTAGACAGCCCTACAAGCCGCCATGCAGCCCGCTTATGCTGCGCCCATTCCGGACTGGAGACCGATCATGGCACGCGTTCTGATTGTCGATGATTCGCCCACAGACAAACTGGCCATCTACAGCATGCTGAAGAAATACGGCCACAACTTCCTCTTCGCCGACGGCGGCCTGGACGGCATTGCGGCCGCCAAGGAAAAGAAGCCCGATGTCATCCTCATGGATGTGGTGATGCCCGACGTGAACGGCTACCAGGCCACCCGCCGCCTGTCCCAGGACAAGGACACCGCCCACATCCCCGTGGTCATGGTGAGCAGCAAGACCCAGGAAAGCGACCGCGTCTGGGGCCTGCGCCAGGGCGCCCGTGCCTATGTGTGCAAACCTGCCGACGAAGCCGAACTGGCCCGCCTCATCAAGCAGCTGGCCCCGGCCACCTGATTTTTTACGCCCGACAAAAAAGCCCGCCATCAAGGCGGGCTTTTTTGTTTCATGACGTGGGCAGCAACAAACACCCGGAAGCTACCAGCGCCCGCCTTCATTTTCTGCAGGTCGCACGGAAGTCCGACCGGCAAATGGCACGCCTCTCACTTCGCCTTCATCTCCAGTTGCAAGTGGCCATCCACCAGCACATAGGCCAGCAAACGGTCCTGGGTGAAATACAGTGCCTGCGGACGCACGCGGCTGATGCTGGCGCGCAACCTGAACCCGCCGCCCAGGTCCTGCTGGTAATCGCGGAACTCCTTGAGCGAATCCGCCAGGTCGTCGTCAAAACGGAAACGCGCCTTTTGCTGCAGGCTGTCGCGGAAGCTGCTGCCCAGCAGCCAGTTGGCCGATTTCACCAGGAAATCACGGGTGCCCAGCGTATAGGCCAGGTTGTCGAAGTGGACTTCGTTCTTGTCCACATCAAACACCGGCTTGCCGACCACGAAGATTTCCGCCTGCACCGGTTTGCTCAGGCGGATGCCGATGACGGCATTTTCGCCATGGCCGTACAGACGCAGGGACTCCACCTGCACCTCATGACCGTTCACCGGCCAGGGCTTGCCGGCCAGTTTCTGCTCCAGCAGCTTCTCGGCATCGGCCAGCGCAATATCCCCCTTTACCGCCAGATGCATGGCATCGCCGTTGATGCCGCGCTCCGGCACCGGCACGGGTGGCAAGGCCACCACCGGCCGGGCGCCACTCACGATTTCCGGCTGCGCGCGTACCAGCACGCCGGTGCTTACGTAGCGTCCATTGCCCACCGGCTCGGCAAAGGCAATCTTTTCCGGATGCGGCACCAGCCAGAGGCCGGTCTGGATTTCGCGCGGCGCATTGAGCTCGGGCCAGGCTTTCGCCAGCTGCGTTTTCAGGCTGGCCTGGCGCAGCCCCTCGGTCAGCCCTTCTTCTATCGCTTCCTGCAGTTTTTCGCGCAGCACCGGCAGCGCCAGCAGGGACTCCACATCCAGGCTGAGGGCCGTGATGCTGCAAGGCCGCAACCATTTCATGTCATACGGGCGACGATTGATCTGGATGTCGCCCGCGGCATTCCATGCCACATTGCCGCTCAGCGTGAACTGGATGCGCGGCATGGCCTCGTTGATGCCGCAACTGGCCACGCCGAACTGCGCCAGCGAAGAACGCACGCGCGTATTGACGGAAAACTC
>JASLCO010000184.1 GCA_030146505.1 Moraxellaceae bacterium | reverse complement strand
ACATGTTCATGTCCACAACGAGGTCACGGATCACGGGCAGGCCGGGCAGTGGCTTGATCACCACTTTCCTGGGCAGGGTACGCATGTTGATGAGACAGGCGAGACCGTTCTTGCCGTTGATGTTCATGCCGTCCGAACCGCAGATGCCTTCGCGGCAGGAGCGGCGGAAGCTCAAGGATTCGTCCATTTCCTTGAGCTTGATGAGCACGTCCAGCAGCATGCGGCTGCCTTCCACGTCCAGCTCATAGGTCTGCATGCGGGGGGCTGCGTCCTGGTCAGGATCGTAGCGGTAGACTTCAAAAATACGCACGTCACTCATGGTGAAGGCCTCTCAAATTCTTGGGGTAAACCCCCTCTCCCTTTGGGAGAGGGTGGGGATGAGGGAAAATGGCAACAGTCGGCAAAATCCCCTCACCCTAGCCCTCTCCCGAAGGGAAAGGGGGCTAAAACACTTAGAATGTTCTCGGCTTCGGCGGCACGGACTCCACCGTCAGCGGCTTCAGTTTCACCGGCTTGTAGTCCAGGCGGTTGCCATCCTTGAACCACAGCGTGTGCTTCATCCATTCCTTGTCGTTACGGCCCAGCGGATGCTCGGGATCGTTTTCCGGACGCTCGTAGTCCACCACGGTGTGGGCACCACGGCATTCCTTGCGGGCAGCGGCGGAAATCATCGTGGCCTTGGCGGCTTCGATGAGGTTTTCCAGCTCCAGCGCCTCGATGCGGCCGGTATTGAAGACCTTGGACTTGTCCTTCAGGTGGATATTGGACACACGCTTCTCGATCTCGAGAATGCTGGTCACGCCCTTGTCCATCAGCGCCTGGGTGCGGAATACACCGGCGTGCTCCTGCATGCTGCGGCGCATGTCGTTGGCCACGTTCTGCGCGTACTCGCCCGAGGTTGAGCTGTCCAGGCGGGCGATACGGGCCAGGGTGGCATCCAGCGCATCCTTGGGCAGCGGCTTGTGGGCCGTCGGCTCGTTGTTGATGTGCTCGACGATGTGCTCGCCAGCCGCCTTGCCGAAGACGATGAGATCGAGCAGCGAGTTGGTGCCGAGGCGGTTGGCGCCGTGCACGGACACGCAGGAACATTCACCGATGGCATAGAAGCCGTTGACCACGGAACTGGGATCGCCATTCCTGGGCGCCACCACCTGGCCATGGATGTTGGTCGGGATGCCGCCCATCTGGTAATGGATGGTGGGCACCACCGGGATCGGCTCCTTGGTGCAGTCCACATTGGCGAAGTTCTTGCCGATTTCATAGACCGACGGCAGGCGCTTGTGGATGGTCTCGGCCCCCAGATGGGTGAGGTCCAGCACGATGTAGTCGCCATTGGGGCCGCAGCCACGGCCTTCCTTGATTTCCTGGTCCATGGAACGGGACACGAAATCACGGGGCGCGAGGTCTTTCAGGTTGGGCGCATAGCGCTCCATGAAACGCTCGCCATTCTTGTTGCGCAGCAGGCCGCCTTCACCGCGGCAGCCTTCGGTCAGCAGCACACCGGCACCGGCCACGCCGGTCGGGTGGAACTGCCAGAACTCCATGTCCTGCAGAGGAATGCCGGCGCGGGCGGCCATGCCGAGGCCATCGCCGGTATTGATGAAGGCGTTGGTGGAAGCCTGGTAGATACGGCCGGCACCACCGGTAGCGAACAGGGTGCACTTGGCCTGGAACACGGCGACATCGCCGGTGGCGAGATCAATGCCGGTCACGCCCAGCACGTCGCCGTCGGCATCGCGCACGATGTCCAGGGCAATCCATTCCACGAAGAACTGGGTCTTGGCGGCCAGGTTGCCCTGGTAGAGGGTGTGCAGCAGCGCATGACCGGTACGGTCGGCAGCAGCGCAGGCACGCTGTACGGGCTTTTCGCCGTAGTTGGAGGTGTGGCCACCGAAAGGACGCTGGTAGATGGTGCCGTCGGCGTTACGGTCGAAGGGCATGCCCATGTGCTCGAGCTCGTACACGACCTTGGGCGCTTCGCGGCACATGAACTCGATGGCGTCCTGGTCGCCCAGCCAGTCGGAGCCCTTCACGGTGTCGTAGAAGTGATAGTGCCAGTTGTCTTCGCTCATATTGCCGAGCGACGCACCGATGCCACCCTGCGCAGCCACGGTGTGGGAGCGCGTCGGGAACACTTTGGTGAGTACCGCCACCTTGAGACCGGCGCGCGCCAGCTGCAGCGAGGCACGCATGCCCGAGCCGCCGCCGCCGACAATCACGGCATCAAATGTGAGGGTGGGAATATTGCTTGCCTTGATGCTGCTGGCCATGAATCAGTTCCCCCACAGGATCTGGATGCCCCAGACCACATAAACAAAAATGAAGAGCGCCATGCCGACCTGCAGGATGAGGCGGATGACCGTGGCCTTGGGCCCCATCTGGCGTTCGGTGACATAGTCGGTGAACACGGTCCACAGGCCGACCCAGGCATGGGCCGCCAGCGCGAGGATGGCCAGCAGCGTGAAGATACGCATGCCGGTGCTGCTCATGAGCGCGTACCAGTCGCTGAAATACACGCCCTTGCTGCAAAGCAGATAACCCACGATGAAAAGGAAATAAGCGCCGAGGATGTAGGCGCTGACACGTTGTACCACCCAGTCGGAAACGCCGGAGCGGCTGAAGCTCGTTGCACTGTTTCTCATCAGAGCACCATCCAGAAAAATGCCAGGGCAATGAAGAAGACGGAAACCGCCAGCGCGGCCCAGGCGAAATTGCGGCCACCCTGCAGCGATTCACCAATGCCGAAATCCTGGATCAGGTGCTTGGTGCCAACGATGAAGTGATAGTTGAGGCCGGCAAGGGCGACGAAGACCAGGCCGCCGCCAATGAAGCCACCCAGAATAT
>JASLCO010000178.1 GCA_030146505.1 Moraxellaceae bacterium | reverse complement strand
AGGAAGGCGGCTTCATGGCCGTGGGCGACAAGACGGCGCCGGAAATCACTTACCGCCTGTTCGGCGTGAGCAAGAAAGCCTTCAAGCAGGCCATAGGCACACTCTATAAGCAGCGCCTCATCGTGATCGAAGAGGGCGGTATCCGGCTGGCCAAATAAGGCCAGCCCGGCTCTTGCCTTTAATGTGGGGCGGCTTCAGCCGCTCCCACAAAAAACACAAAACCCTAGCGTGGCCTGGGATGCTTTACGCCGCGCTGCGCTACCGCCGTGAAAGGATCTTCCGGCCAGGGATGCCGGGGATAGCGCCCGCGCAGGTCACGGCGCACATCGGCATAGGCATTCTTCCAGAAGCTGGCGAGGTCTTGCGTGACGGCCACCGGCCGCTGTGCCGGCGACAGCAGATGCAGGGTGAGCGGAACACGGCCGCCAGCCAGCCTAGGCGTTTCCAAGAGGCCGAACATTTCCTGCAGCTTCACGGCCAGCACAGGATGATGCAGGCTGGTGTAATCAATACGGATTTCCGAGCCGGTCGGCACCGTGAGCCGCGTGGGCAATTCCTTTTCCAGCAACTGCTGCGCCTTCCAGTCCAGCAAGGTATGCAGGGCACTGGCCAGCGGGAATTTCTGCAGATGGGAAAAGCGGGTGACGCCGTCGAGAAAAGGCCCGGCCCACTCACTCAGTGTTTTCTGCAAACCGGCTTCACTCACATCCGGCCAGTCTGCGGGCGCGAGACCATGCATGATCTGCACGCGCGCCTGCCATTGCCGTAATTCATCCGTCCACGGCAGCGCGGCAAGGCCGGCCTCGCGCAAGGCTTCGCAAAAAACGACTTTCACGTTTTCCGGTGATGCCGTCGCCAGCGCCCGGTCTTCCAGCACCAGCGCACCCAGACGACGCTGGCGCCGTGCCAGCACCGCTTGCGTGGCGGCATCCCAACTGACGAACTCGCTCTCTTCAATCACGTCCGCCGCAATGTCTTCAAGGGCCGCAGGCGATACCGGCGCGGCCAGAAAAACACGTGCCTCCCGTGCTTTGCCACCCAGCTCGGCCGCCACTATCCAGCTTTCACGGGCCAGCCTGTCTTCCGCCGGCAGAAAAGCGCCGCTGCCATTGCTCAGCAGGAAGCGGGCCTCGGCGCCGTTGCGGCGCTGGGCAATATGATCGGGATAGGCCAGCGCCAGCAGCAGGCCGGCCGCATCGGCTCCCTCTCCCCATTCATGGGAAGAGGAGCGAGGGAGTAAACGCCTTGCACCTTCGCGAACCAGACGCAGCCGGCCTTTGTCCACGCCGCGTATGTCCAGTTCGCCACGCAGGAGTGCGATACGATCGTGGATGTCGCTGCCATGCGCAGGCGGCAACAGATCACGTTCGGAAAGCAGGGCAGCAATTTCAGCAGCCAGTTTGCCGAGGCCGCGCTCACGTCCGCGCAAGACCATATGGCCCAGGCGCGGCGGCAAACCCAGCTTGAGCATGTTCTTGCCATGCGCGGTGGCATGGCCTTTTTCATCCAGCGCCCGCAACTGCTGCAAAAGCTCGCGCGCCTGCGCCCAGTTGGCCGGCGGTGGCGCATCCAGCCAGGTCATGGCAGCCGGATCATTCACACCCCACTGCGCCAGCTCCAGCACCGTGCCGGTGAGGTCGGCCTGCAGGATTTCCGGCGGCGCAAAAGGCAGGAGACGCAGCTGTTCTTCCTCGCTCCACAAGCGGAAGCAGACACCGGACTCAAGGCGGCCGGCACGACCACGGCGCTGCTCGGCATTCGCGGCCGAGACCTTCTGCGTGACGAGCCGCGTCATGGCGGAGTTGGGGTCGTATTGCGGTACGCGCAGCTGGCCGGAATCAATGACCACGCGTATGCCTTCGATGGTGAGGCTGGTTTCCGCAATGGAAGTCGCCAGCACCACCTTGCGCTGGCCGGCCGGTGCCGGGCTGATGGCCATGTCCTGTACATCCGCCGCGAGCTGGCCATAAAGCGGCGCCAGCCTCACATCCGCCGGCAAGGTATTTTCCAGTGCCTCGGACACGCGGCGTATCTCGCCTTCGCCCGGCAGGAAAACGAGCAGCGAACCTGCTTCGGTTTGCAGGGCTTCACGTATCACCGTGACCACATGATCGTTGAGCCAGCTACCGCGCGGCAGCGGGCGATAACGTGTTTCCACCGGAAACATGCGGCCTTCGCCCCGCAGGACCGGCGCATCGCCCAGCACACGCGCCATGCCGGCGGCATCCAGCGTGGCGGACATGACGACAAGACGCAGGTCATCACGCAGGACCTGCTGGCATTCGCGTGTCAGTGCCAGACCGAGATCGGCCTGCAGGGAGCGCTCGTGGAATTCATCAAAGATCACCACGCCGTAATCGGAAAGCGTGGCATCGTCCTGCAGCAAGCGCGTGAGTATGCCCTCGGTGACAACTTCGATACGCGTGGAGGCACTGACCCTGGTATCAAGGCGGGTGCGATAACCCACAGTCTGTCCGGCTTCCTCACCCAGCAGTGACGCCATGAAGCGCGCCGCCGAACGCGCGGCGAGGCGACGCGGCTCCAGCATCACGATTTTTTTATCCGCCAGAAAACCTGCCTTGAGCAATGCCAGCGGCACACGCGTGGTTTTGCCGGAACCGGGCGGCGCCTGCAGCACCAGCGACGTTTTTGTCGCCAGTGCAGTCAGCAGATCAGGAAGGGTGGCATCAATGGGAAGGGACATGGAGCCTGGGAAATGAATAATGCTTTGACTGGATTTGGCCAGAGATAAAAGGTTCGCGACTGAAGTCGCTCCTACGGACGAACAGTAAAAGGTTCGCGACGAACAGGTTTTCGTAGGAGCGGCTTCAGCCGCGAACACTCTTGCGATTCAGATTTTACGCAAACACCACCACCGTCTGCCGGCTCAATGCCACCAGCCGGCCTTCATCATCCCAGATACGGGCCGCGCAATTGCCATAGCCATCGGCGGCGAAATCGGTTTTCGCCTGATATTGCCACCAGTGGTGCGCAGATTTTCCGGCTGGCAGGCACAGGGGCTCCAGCGTCCAGGTCATGGAGCTGCCGGGCGCGGGGCCCTTCACCATGGGCAGGATGGCAGGCGGCCAGGCATCCACCAGCATGAAAACATCCATGAAATCGACATCGCCGCGCGCTTCTTTCAGACGCATCCAGCCACCCAGCTCGGGCAGGCTTGAACCGCTGAAAGGCAAATCTCCATGTCCCCAGCGGAAATCAAAGTTCTGCGTAAACTCCGGGGTGACACCGGGAATGTACGGCAGCGCCTGGCATTCATCCGGCGATTTGAATACGGGGGCGGCCTCTGCGGGCACACGAATGGCCGATTCGCGCGCCGCACCAAAACTGCAAAGCAGCACGGCCACCACCTCACCGTTCTGCACGATACGGGCTTCAGCCTGTATCACGGATTTTCCGGCACGCAGGATTTCTGCGCTGACCGTGGCCGGGCCGCAGGCCACGGGGCCGACGAAAGAAACCGTGGCTGAACGCAGCCAGCGTTTTTCACCGAGCAGGGCTTCGGTGCGGGCAAGCATCAGGGCGCCGACCAGGCCGCCGTAATTGGCGCGGCCTTGCGTCCAGCCGGAAGGAATGTCTACGGATTCGCCCGTGCGCAGGGCAGCGAAAAGGGCATCAGGATTCATGGGGTTCTCCATCAGAGGCACAGGCCATCAGAAACACAGACCATCAGGAAGCGCGGGAGGAGGTCACAGCGCCCAGCGCTTATGCCATGAGCCCTGTTTGTTGGGAAGACAAGGCGCAGGGATCAAGCCTGGCCGAGGAATTGTTCAGGGAGCTGTAGCAGCCGTATCCGCCACGGTGCTTGTGACATCGTTTTCCGGCAGCACGCGCTTGGCGCCCAGGAAATAGCGTGTCCAGTATTTGTCGCCCATCTGGTCCACGCGCACGAAGCCCCCGGTGGATGGCGCGTGCACGAAACGGTTTTCGCCGATATACACGGCCACGTGGTTCACACGCTTGCTGCCGCCTATGCGGAAGAAGAGGAGATCACCGGCCTTGAGTTCTTCCACGGCAATCTTGTGGCCGTAATGGTTGCTGTACATCTCGGCCGAGGAACGCGGCAGGCTGATGGTGCTGGTCAGGCCCAGCACATATTTCACGAGGCCACTGCAGTCAAAACCGGCATCGGGATTGTCGCCACCATATTTGTAGGGCGAGCCGATCAGGCTGAGCGCCGCCAGCACCATGTCGTCATGGCTGACCAGCACGGGCTTGCCGGACGCTTCGGCAAAGCCTTCCGGCAGCTCGGAATCGGCATGCGCTGGCGACAGGCACAGGCCGGGCACAAGAAACAGGGAAAAAATCAGGCGTCGCATCACTACAAGTTCACCATCCAGAAAAGATTTGTGCTTTGTCCCGGAGGCTGCTCCCGCAAACAGGCCACAGGCCGGGCGGCGGCAGTGTCGCAGATAAAGCGCCCGCGTCCTTTGCTTTTTGTTACCCGACTGCTTTTGTTATCCGGCGACCTGGCCGGCCAGCGCTTCGCCTGCCCGTGCCACCTCCACGGCTGTCACCATGACCGGCACGCCATTCAGCACCGGCATGGCAGTCACGGCATCGATGTGGCGCTCGTCGGTGATGTCGTTGAGGCTGACGCCGGCAACCTTGCGGGCAATCTCCAGGCGCACGCCTTCGCGGTCGTGGCCGAAACCATGCGGCACGCTGACCACGCCCGGCATGATGTTCTCGGTGATTTCCACCGGCAGCTCGATGGCGCCCACGCGGGTGGCCACGCGTACATTGGCGCCATCCGTCACGCCAAGACGGCTGGCGTCGTCAGGATGCAGGAAAGCCGTGCAGCGCGGCTTTCCTTTCACGAGGCGGTGCGAGTTGTGCATCCAGGAATTGTTGCTGCGCAAATGACGGCGGCCGATCAGCAACATGCCGCCCGCCTGCCAGCTCGCCAGCTTTTCCCGCGCGCGCGCCACATCCCGGAGATAAAGCGCGGGGGCAAGC
>JASLCO010000164.1 GCA_030146505.1 Moraxellaceae bacterium | reverse complement strand
CATCCCGGCGAAGGCCGGGATCCAGACGACGGCGGCTTTCTCACCGTATTACGTGTTCCGGCCCTGACCAAAGGCAATCCCATGGGGCCGTGGCGGAAGTCTCCGGGGAACCAACAGGGCTTCAACCATAAAGATTCCCGCTTGGCGCGCGCTTCGCTGATCACGGGAATGGCGATGTCTCCAGGGAATCAGCGTGAATCCATAAAAAAACCGGAGCCTGTGCTCCGGTTTTTTTATGGCCCCAAGACGCCTCAGGCCGGGCTGCGCACCGTGCGCTCATGCAACAGGGTGATCATGCGGTCCTCGACTTCAAAACGGCTTTCCAGTGCCATGCCCAGCGTGGACAGCTCGTGCGCCAGATGCGCCAGTTCTTCCTGGTCTTCCGGTCCTTCGTAAATGTCGTTGAAGCGGATGACGGCATCGGTGGTGGCCTGCAAGCGCCGCAGCAGCTTGCGGCCCTCGTCCAGATGCTGGCTGGACTGGCTTTCGGCTTCGGCCAGGAGCTCGTCATAAATCTCGAAATGGCCGGCCGACACGTAATCCATGAGGTTTTCGCAGAAAGCCTGCACGCGGCTGGAGAGGGCTGCTGGGCCCTGGTGCAGCAGGTCTTCATCACCCAGTCCCAGCATGAGGACGATGAGTGCCTGGCGCTCCTTGAGCCAGCGCTTGACCAGTGCATCCACACGCTGGTGGTGATCCTGGGGAGCAGACCGGGTCAGCATGACAGCCTCCTTGGCAAAATGCGGGAACAGGCTTTCGAGGCTAGGCGCCCGTCTTCGGACTGGCAACAGGAAAAGCGACGGAGGGTGGCGTCTTCCCGGCCACCTTCATGCCATCAGCGGCGACGCAGCAACTGCCACACCGCCACGGCGGCGAAGCCGAGAAAGGCCAGCAGTGTCCACGCCGGCAGCGCCAGGCCGAGGAAAGTCCAGTCCACCACGGCGCATTCGCCCGAACCCTTGAAAACCTTCATCAGCACTTCGTGGAGGGGAAAAGTGTCCATCCAGTAAGCAAGGCCAGGGCCGCAGGCAGGCACGTCTTCCGGCGGCAGATGCTGCAGCCAGACGTGGCGCGCCGCCACCGTGATGCCCCCCAGGGCCGCCAGCAGCGTGAGGCCGGCATAGATACGGCGCCCGAGCGCCCCTTCCGGTCCGTGCAGGAAGGCCAGCAAGGTCACCACGCCAATGCTGATCATGGCCACGCGCTGGAAAATGCACAGCGGGCAAGGCTCCAGATGCTCGTGGTACTGCAGGAAAAGGGCGGTGGCCATGGCCAGGAGGGCCGCCAGGAAAAGGACGAGGTTGGTCAGGCGCGGACTGGGCGGGAAAGGCATGTGGGGGACTCCGGAAAGTGCAGCGAGGCTAGATGAAGTCCTTGCGAGGGCTCAAGGGGGAGTTGTGTAAAGGGAGGGCCTGCCTGACGGGATTTCTTTTTCAGCGGAGCCCGATCAAGCACCAAAACCCTGCAGGCCGGGCCTTACCGAAAGGCATGCAAGGCCTGCTCGCCTTGCAAAGCCAAACGGCGAACGAAACAGGCGAAGAGAAAACCCGGTCTCAATCGCGGAAATAGGCGTCCAGGAAGTCCGGGAAGCTTTGCGTGTCGGCGGCCTCGATGGCAGCCTGGTCGCGGTGCGATGCAGCGGCCAGCGCCGTGAATTCCGCCGCGCGTGCGCCGGCAAGGGGCTGCTGGCGGAACCACTGCGCATGGGCTGTAGCGGTACGACGGCCGAAAGCCTGGAAGGAGCAGTCATTGTCACGCAGCTCGCGCAGCAGCGTGGCGGAATAGGTGAGCTCCGGATTGTCCAGCTTCAGCGCTTCGCGGGCGATGGCCTGCGAATATTCCTGCGTGCCATGGGCCGCATCCAGCAGCGGCGCCACTTCCGCCAGCTCGGCAAAAATCCCGGCGGCCAGTTCGCGGAAACTTTTTTCCTGGCCACAAAAGCGCAGCACCAGCGCAGGATCACGACCGCGCTCCACCACCTGCTGCTGGTTCTTTGGCAGGCAGCGGTATTCGCTGTCGGCAAAAGGTGGGGCACTGCGCAGCAGGCAATGCAGGGCAAACACCTCCAGGAAGTGGGCGCTGGTGCTGTCTATGCCGATGGGCTCGAAGGGATTGAGGTCCACGCAGCGCAACTCGACATATTCCACACCGCGCCGCGACAGTGCCGTGGTCGGCCGCTCGCCGCGTTCCGTGGTCCGCTTGGGCCGCACCAGCCCGTAATATTCGTTCTCTATCTGCAGCAGATTGGTGTTGATCTGCTGGTATTCGCCCTGCGCATCCTTGAGACCGATTTTCTCGAACGGGGCGTAGGGCGTGCGTATGGCATGGGCAAGATCGCTCACGTACTCATTGATGCCGTTGTAGGACACCTGCAATTCGGACTGCACCGTGTTCTGGTAACCCAGTGAACTCATGCGCAGCGAAGTGGCCAGGGGCAGGTAAAGCGTGCCGTGGCCGCATTCCTGCAACTGGTGCGTGCGTCCCTTGAGGAAGCTGGCACACACTGCCGGGCTGGCGCCCAGCAGGTAAAGCAGCAGCCAGCTCTGGCGCTGGAAATTGCGCACGAGGCCGAAATACTTTTCCGAGCGGAAAGCAGTGAAATCACGGCTATCACCTGCCTGCTCCTGCCAGGCGCGGAAAAATTCATCGGGAAAGGACAGGTTGTAGTGGATGCCGGCAATGGTCTGCATCTTGCGGCCATAGCGCACGCCCAGGCCCTTTCGGTACAGCGTCTTCATGCGGCCGATATTGGAGCGGCCGTATTGCGCCAGCGGAATGCTGTCGTCGTCACCGAGCACACAGGGCATGGAATTCACCCAGAGCTGCTCGTCGCCCATCTGCGCATACACGAAGCGGTGGATGTCGGTCAGGAAGGACAGTGTTTCGGCAATGGACAAGGTGGCCGGCGTGATGAGCTCGATCAGCGCTTCGGAATAATCAGTGGTGATCCAGGGGTGCGTCAGCGCCGAACCGAAGGCGTGATGATGCGGAGTCTGCGCCAGCCTGCCTTCGGCATCTATGCGCAGTGATTCCTTTTCCAGGCCGCGGCGCATGCCCTTGAGTGAGGTGCTGTGGCGGCTGAGCCAGGCAAGGGAATCGGCAAGAGTGGCATCCACGTCATGTCCTCGGGAATTCTGTGCGGGAGCGCACTTGATAAGCTCAGTTGTCGTTCTTCCAGATGGCGAAAGTGCCCGTGGCCTTGGCCACCAGCTTGCCGCCGGCGCTCACGTCGGCCTCCAGCACCGCCGTGCGGCGGCCGCGATGGATGACGCGCGCGGTGCAGCGGACCAGCCCTTCGCGTACCGGACGGATGTAGTTGGTCTTGGCTTCCAGCGTGGCGGCCAGCTCGTCCATGTCCAGCAGGGAATAAATGGCCGCCCCCATGGCGCAATCCACCAGCGCGAACGCCGCGCCGCCATGGAAGCCGCCCACCACGTTCTGCAGATAGTCGGCCATGTCCACCTCCGTGGTGCACACGCCCTCTTCCACGCTGACATAACGTATGCCCAGGTGGCGGCTGAAGCGCGAGCCTTCATCACGCAGGATATGGGCCTTGTGTTTCATGGCAATGCTCCGGACGGTCTGGGGCAGGCGGGCCGCGAGCTTAGCAAAAAAGCAGATTGAAGGCGCAAGGACGGACGATGGCCCGGATCCGGTGACTTCGGCGCTCTTCATACCCTGCAAAAGCCGCCGGATCCGGTCTTCGTCGGGGCGATGGGGGAACAGGAAAGCCAGGGAGCCACCCATGAAAAAGGGCGGGGAAACCCCGCCCTTTTTCATGCCCTTGCCGTTGCCAGCGAAAGAGCCGCCCCGCTTAAAGCGCCGTGCAGGCTGCGTGGACACGCAGCGAGTCCAGTACATTCGCAGCTCCGCCGATATTCACGCGCACGGCATCGTAGGATTTCTGGGGCGTGAAGGAGATCAGTCCCGGATCACCGGTACCACCCAGCAAGCTCAAGAAGAGCGTATTGCCCAAGGTGAAGGTTTCGCTCACCGTGCTGCCATTCAGGGTTTGTACGGTAACGCCGTTCAGCACACCCACACTCAGCAGCGTGTCGGGTTGCGACACCACGAAGCCCACTTCATGGCCGGCTACCTGCGGCATTGCCGTGTGCACGCCGATGTAGGATGTGCCCAGCAGGCCCAGCAGATCGGCTACCACCGACATGGTGGCGTGGTTGTCGGCATCGGTATCGGTCAGGGCTGCCACATTCCTCACCATACTGAGCAGGCCACTGCCGGCAAAGGTGCTGGCCTCGGGCGCCAGCAGCGGACGGAAATTGGCGCCGCAGATGTCCTTGATGGGGGCATCGCAGACATCGCCCACGCCATTGCCATCGGCATCAGCCTGACCGGGATTGGGAACGGCCGGGCAGTTGTCGCTGATATTGGCCACGCCGTCCCCATCCGAATCCGTGCCCGAGGTATCAAACTCGCAGGCATCACCTATGCCGTTGCTGTTGCTGTCGGCCTGGTCGGCATTGCTGACCGAGGGGCAATTGTCGGTCGCATCGGACACGCCATCGCCGTCGTAATCACCATCACAGAGATCGCCTATGCCGTTGCCATTGCTGTCGAGCTGGCCGGGATTGCTCACCAGCGGACAGTTGTCCACGGCATCCATGACGCCATCGTGGTCATTGTCATCACAGGCATCGCCTATACCGTTGCCGTTCATGTCGGCCTGCGAGGGATTGCTGATGCCCGGACAGTTGTCCCTGGCATCCACGATGCCGTCGCCATCGCTGTCCAGCGTGGAAGAAGCGGGAGAAATACCGCCGTTGCCGGCCGGATCATCCGCCGAGCACCCTGCCATCGCCAGAGCCAATACCATCAGCACAAGTTTCAGCAGATTCTGGAAAATATTCATGTCAGCCCCCTTGAGTCCCTTTGAGTCCGCCGGCAATTACTGATTTGCCTTGCTGATCACCATTTCCACGCGGCGATTCGCCTCGCGCCCTGCCTCCGTGTCATTGCTGGCCACGGGGCGCGTCTCGCCATAGCCCTTGGCACTGAGGCGCTTGCCGTCTATGCCCTTGCCGACGAGATATTTCTTCACTTCCTCGGCACGGGCACGTGACAGGGTCAGGTTGTAGGCATCGGAACCCCGGGAATCGGTATGTCCTTCGACGGAGAGGTTCACCTTGCTGTCGGACCTCAGGAAGTCCGCCACCTGGTCAATGATGCGTTGCCCGTTCGCCGTGAGATGCGAGGAATTGGTCTCGAAGGTGACATCGCGCATGGTGAGGGTCTGTGCAATCACGCAGCCGTCGCCGTCCACCTTGGCACCCTTGGGCGTGAAGGGGCATTTGTCGTGTGAATTGATGACGCCGTCGCCGTCCAGGTCCTGGTCAGCCATGGAGGCCGCCGCCACCGGCACCGGCACTTCGCGTATGACCTCGCGATCCTTCACTTCCACGATCTTGGTCGGTGCCGGCTGCGGCTGCGCCGGCCGGCTCCTGCCCAGCGCAAATTCCAGGCCCGCGGCCACACGGTAATCCATCATGTCGTCCAGGAAGCTGTCGCGCAGGGCGCGCGCCTCCAGGCGCCAGCGCAGCATGTCCATCCCGAAGAATTTGTGCGTGATGCCGACACCGACATTGAAGAAGGGATCCCAGCCATCCAAAGCATCGGGCACGACATCGTTGTAGTTGTAGCCCGCACCGGCCAGTACATAGGGTGTGAGTTCATCACGGTCGCCGAAGGCATAGACAATGTCGCCACCGACGCCGTAGTGGTAGAAATCGGTGGGCTGCTGGCGGCCCTTGTCGATATTGGCGCCGAAGAGATGGCCTTCCAGCCACCAGTTTTCATGCAGGCGGAAGCCGGGATTGAACTGCAGGCCGAGGTTGTTGTGGCCTACATTGCGGTCGTCGTCGGCAAACATGTAGTACACGCTGGTGCCGAGATAGGCGTCGGAATCGGCAGCGACAGCCGGCGGCGACAGCAGGGCGCCGGCAAGGAAGCCCGCGGCCATGGCACCGCCCTGTACCCCCGCAGCCAATGACCGGATCCGGCGGAACAGCGGCAAAAGTGGTGCCGCGTGAATGCTCGACATGATGAAGCTCCTTCTTCCAGTGACGTGACGGGTACTGTCTTGTTCCCGTTGGTTTACGCTTACAGGCTTAGGACAGTTTTTCACGACAGAAAAAGAAGCCGACAGGCGGCGCAACAATGTGCCTGTCTTGTAAATCAACCGTTGGCTTGTGTTTTTTTCCTCACAAAAATAAACGCTTTTTTGCGTAATTCCCGACTGGATAATTCCGGAAAATCGTATAGCGCCCACAAAAAAGCCGCGCTCTTCCCATGGAAGCCGCGCGGCTTTTTTGCAGAGGCCTTACTTCTTGACGCCGGCCTTCATGAGCAAGGCACCCAGACCACCGGTCTTGGCGGCCGGCTGCTCGCCAAAGCTGCGCTTGCTGCTGACATTGTCGCCACGACCGGGGCGGGTGCCACCTTCGCCGGGCTTTTTGGCGACCGCGCCCGGCGTATCGTCCATGCGCATGGACAGACCGATACGGGCGCGCGGCGCATCCACTTCCATCACCTTCACTTTCACCACATCGCCGGCACGCACCACTTCACGCGGGTCTTTCACGAACTTGCTGGAGAGGGCGGAGATGTGCACCAGGCCATCCTGATGCACCCCGATATCCACGAAGGCGCCGAAATTGGCAACATTGGTCACCACGCCTTCGAGAATCATGCCGGGCTTCAAGTCCTTGATTTCCGTCACGCCCTCCTGGAAGGTGGCGGTCTTGAACTCGGGGCGCGGATCACGGCCGGGCTTTTCCAGTTCTTTCAGGATATCGGTGACCGTGGGCAGACCGAATTTCTCGTCCACATAATCCGCGGCATTTACAGCTTTGAGGAAACGTGAATCGCCCATGACTTCGCGTATGTCCTTGGTGGACTTCACGGCAATCTTTTCCACCACCGGATAGGACTCGGGATGCACGGCGCTGGCATCCAGAGGATTTTCGCCATTCATGATGCGCAGGAAGCCGGCGGCCTGTTCAAACGTCTTGTCGCCCAGACGCGGGACTTTCTTCAGCTCTTCACGCGTCTTGAACATGCCGTTGCTGTCGCGATAGCTCACGATGTTTTGTGCAATCGTGGCATTGAGGCCGGCGATGCGGGCGAGCAGGGCGCTGGAAGCGATATTCACATCCACGCCCACGGCATTTACGCAGTCTTCCACCACCGCATCCAGCGAGCGCGCCAGCTTCACCTGGTTCACATCATGCTGGTACTGGCCCACACCAATGGATTTCGGATCGATTTTCACGAGCTCGGCCAGCGGGTCCTGCAAACGACGGGCAATGGAAACGGCACCGCGATAAGACACATCCAGATCGGGGAATTCAGCCGCAGCAAGCGCAGAGGCGGAGTAAACCGAAGCGCCGGCTTCGCTGACCACGATCTTGGTCATCTTGAGCTCGCTGTGCTTCTTGATGAGCTCGGCAGCCAATTTATCGGTTTCACGCGAGGCCGTGCCATTGCCGATGGCAATCAGATCCACCTTGTGGCGCTCGCAAAGAATGGCGAGCACGGCAATGGACTGGTCCCACTGGTTCTTGGGCTCATGCGGGAAAATCACGCCGTGATCCACGAGCTTGCCGGTGTTGTCCACCACCGCCACTTTCACGCCGGTACGCAGGCCGGGATCAAGGCCGAGCGTGGCGCGCGGGCCTGCGGGAGCGGCCATCAGCAAGTCCTTCAGATTGTGCGCAAACACCTTGATGGCTTCTTCTTCGGCATTGCCCTTGGTGTCGCCCAGCAGGTCCGTTTCCAGATGCGTGAGCAGTTTCACGCGCCAGGTCCAGCGCACCACTTCCTGCAGCCAGGCATCGGCAGCACGCTTTTCATTCTTGATGCCAGCAAAGCCGGCAATCATGCCTTCAGCCGGATGCGGCATGCCTTCTTCCTGACCCTGCACTTCCAGCGCCACCGTGAGGAAGCCTTCGTTACGGCCACGGAAAACAGCGAGGGCACGATGCGAGGGCATATCTGCCAGAGCTTCGCGATGCTCGAAATAATCACGGAACTTCGCGCCCTCATTTTCCTTGCCCGGCACGACTTTGGCGACGACTTCGCCATGCTCGGTCATGAAAGTACGCAGCTTGGCCAGCAGATCGGCACTTTCGGCAAAACGCTCCATGAGGATGTGCTTGGCACCATCCAGCACGGCCTTGGCATCAGCGTAATTCTTTTCGGTATTGATGAATTTCGCGGCTTCGCTTTCCGGATTCAGGGTGGGATCACCGAGCAGCGCATCAGCCAGCGGCTCTATGCCCGCTTCGCGTGCCAGCATGCCCTTGGTGACGCGGCGCGGCTTGTAAGGCAGGTACAAATCTTCCAGACGCGCCTTGGTATCGGCATCGAGAATCTGGACTTTCAATTCCGGCGTGAGCTTGCCCTGCTCTTCAATGCTTTTCAGGATGGCGGCGCGGCGCTCTTCCATTTCACGCAGATAGCCCAGGCGCTCTTCCAGATTACGCAACTGCGTGTCATCCAGGCCTTCCGTCACTTCCTTGCGGTAACGCGCAATGAAGGGCACGGTGGCACCTTCGTCCAGCAGGCCGACAGCGGCCTCGATCTGGTTGGGGCGAACATTCAGTTCCTGGGCAAGGGTGCGGATGATGGACAGCATGGATGACTCCTGAAGCGGGCGGCGGCGTCCTGCAGCAGCGTGAAGCGGACAACAGCACAAAGAACAGAGGGAAGCTCAAAGCAGGCCGGCATCATATCGGCCGTCTCCGGCAGGCGGCAGACTTGTTTTTCCGGGAGCTTTTCAGACGGGGTTTCAGGACGGCGCGGGCACATGTTCATGCAGGCTTCATGATCGCGCCGGGCATAACGCCCTAGAATGTCCGGCCAGGCCAGCCCGAAGACACGAACAGAAAATGAGCAATATCGCAGCCGTCTCCTTTCGTGAGGCCCTGAAATTCTGGTGGAAACTGGGCTGGGTGAGCTTTGGCGGTCCCGCCGGGCAGATTGCCGTCATGCATCGCGAACTGGTGGAGGAGCGGCGCTGGATTTCCGAGAACCGTTTCCTGCATGCCCTCAATTACTGCATGCTGCTGCCGGGACCGGAGGCGCAGCAGTTGGCCACGTATATAGGCTGGCTCATGCACGGCACGCGCGGTGGCATCGCGGCCGGTGCGCTCTTCGTCCTGCCTTCCCTCTTCATCCTCATGGCTCTCGCCTGGCTGTATCTGGCCTTCGGTCATCTGCCCGCTCTCGCCGCCATACTCTGGGGCATCAAGCCGGCGGTGGTGGCCATCGTGCTCGCCGCGGCCTGGCGCATCGGCAAACGCGTCCTGAAAAACGGCTGGCTCTGGGGACTGGCCGGGCTGTCCTTTGCCAGCCTGACCTTTTGGCATCTGCCTTTTCCCGCCATCGTGCTGGGCGCCGCACTGACAGGCGCCGCCGGCGGACATTTCCGGCCCCGGCTTTTCAAGACCGGAGGCGGTCATGCCGGCAAGGCCGGCGCCCACGCCCCGGCCATCATCGATGACAACACGCCCACACCCGTGCATGCCAAGCCCGATCGCGGTCGTTTCACCCGCCAGTTGCTGACCGGGCTGGCCTTGGCTGCCGGCGTCTTCCTCCTGCTTTTATTGCTTCAGGGCGGGCGCGGCCTGCTCAGCGATATCGGCTTTTTCTTTGGCAAGGCCGCCCTGCTCACCTTCGGCGGCGCCTATGCCGTGCTGCCCTATGTCATCCACGCCGCCGTGAGCCAGTACGGCTGGCTGAGCACGCCGCAAATGATGGATGGCCTTGCGCTTGGCGAAACCACGCCGGGGCCGCTCATCATGATCGTGGCCTTTGTCGGCTTTGTGGCGGGTTGGAACGTGAACCCCGCAATGGCCGTGGCCGGCGCCTGCATCGCCACGTTCTTCACCTTCCTGCCTTCCTTCCTTTTCATCCTGCTGGGCGGACCACTGGTGGAGGCCACCCATGATGAAATCCGTCTGCAGGCCCCCTTGACCGCCATCACAACCGCCGTGGTGGGAGTCATCCTCAATCTCGCGCTTTTCTTCGGGGGGCACACGGTCTGGCCGGCTGGGGTGAAGCTGGCGGGCACCGACTGGGCAGCGTTGACCCTGGCCACGGCTGCGCTGGTCGCACTGGTGAAATTCGAGGTCAGCGTCACACGCCTGATTGCCGTCTGCGCGGCACTGGGGCTGTGCTGGCGGCTGCCGGCCTGAGTGTGCGCCAAAAGCGTGGCGGGGCTGTTACCATGCGCCATCTCAAAAACAGCCGATCTTTATTGCCCCATGGACACGACTGTCGACAGCAAGCCGGAAGCCCAGGCCGATGGCAGCCAGACCCGCATTCTGGTGGTGGATGACGATGTACGTCTGCGCAACCTGCTGCAGCGCTTTCTGGAAGAGCAGGGCTTCACGGTGCGCGCGGTGCCCGATGCCGTGCAGATGGACCGCCAGCTCGGCCGCGAACTGTTCGCGCTCATGGTGCTGGACCTGATGCTGCCCGGCGAAGACGGTATGGCCATCTGCCGCCGCCTGCGCGCCGACGGCAACAACCTGCCCATCATCATGCTCACTGCCAAGGGCGCCGATTCCGACCGCATATCCGGCCTGGAAGCCGGTGCCGACGACTATCTGCCCAAGCCCTTCAATCCACAGGAGCTCATGGCCCGCATCAAGGCCGTGCTGCGCCGGCAGCAGCGCGAACTGCCGGGCGCACCCTCGCAGCAGATTGAAAAGGTGAAATTCGGTCCTTACGAGCTGGACCTGTCGACGCGCCAGCTGGAAAAGGACGGCGTGAACATTCCGCTCACCACCGGCGAATTCGCCGTACTGAAAGCGCTGGTGCAGCACCCGCGTGAACCGCTGACGCGCGACAAGCTCATGAACCTGGCGCGCGGCCGTGAATGGGGAGCGATGGAACGCTCGATCGATGTACAGGTCTCGCGCCTGCGTCGCCTGGTGGAAGTCAATCCTGCCAAGGCCCGCTATATCCAAACGGTCTGGGGCGTGGGCTATGTCTTCGTGCCGGACGGCGCCGAATAAGCCCTGCCCTCTTATTTTTCCGAAGGTTTTCCGTGATTCGTCCCAACAAGTTTCTCAACCGGCTCAAGCCCAAATCCGCCGTCTGGCGCACCACACTGGTCATCGGCATTGTCGTGCTGGTCAGCCAGTATCTGTCCGTCGCGTTTTTCTGGGCCAATCTCTATCTGCCGGAATTCCGCCAGCATGCGCATTACACGGCCGCCCAGATTCGCCTGCTGCGCAATGCCGAGCAGCAGGCAGCGCGGGACGGCGAGAACATGCAGCAGCTCATTCGCGACTCCACCGGTATCGAACTGGTACGCGACCCCCACGAATTCCCCAATGTCATCGACAAGCCCTTTGTCGAGTTCTTCACCAATGTTTTCGAGACGCAGCTCAGCCAGGAGCTGAACGAACCGGCCACGGTGTATTTCAAGTTCAAGCCCACGCCCGTGCTGTGGATACAGGTACCGTCCATGAAGGAAGTGTGGGTGCGTGAGCACCTGCTTTTCTTCGCGCAGTACAACCCCTACATCATCATTGCCTGGCTGATCGGCG
This sequence comes from Moraxellaceae bacterium, assembly GCA_030146505.1. GTDB lineage: Bacteria > Pseudomonadota > Gammaproteobacteria > Pseudomonadales > Moraxellaceae > UBA2031. The sequence goes on along the minus strand of JASLCO010000164.1, from coordinate 6,423 downwards.
TGCCACTGCTCAGCATCATTGCCATCGTGGTGCTGGTGCGGCAGCTCAACCGCCCGCTGAAACGCCTGCAGCTCGCCGCCTTGCGCGTGGGCAAGGGCCAGCATGCCACACGCCTAGAAACGCAGAGTGGCCCCACGGAAATACGTGCCGTGAACCGCGCTTTCAACCAGATGACGCGTGAAATCCAGCAGGCCGGCAAGGAACGCGCCTTCATGCTGGCCGGCATCTCGCATGACCTGCGCACACCGCTCACGCGCCTGCGCCTCACGGCGGAAATGATGAAGGACCGCGAACTGGCCGAAGGCATGGTGCTGGACATCGAAGACATGGACGCCATCATCGACCAATTCATTGCCTACACCCGCGACGGTTCCGACGAAAGCATAGAAACCGCCAACTTCAACCTGCTGGTCTCGGAAATCGTGGCGCAGTTTTCCGCCACGGGCGAAATCCGCTTTACACCGGGCGAGCTGCCTGACATGCCCATGAAGCGCCTTTCACTGAAACGCATGCTGGACAATCTGTTGAGCAATGCCCTGCGTTATGGCGGCGCGCCCCTGGACATCAGCACGACACACAATGCCCCGGAAAAAAGCCTGACCCTGCTGGTACGCGATCACGGCCCTGGCATAGACGAAACCACCCTGCCCGACCTGCTGCAACCTTTCGTGCGCGGTGAAAGCGCACGCAGCACGCAGGGCTCGGGGCTTGGCCTGGCCATCGTGGCCCGCATCGTGAAAATGCATAACGGCCAGCTCGGCATACACAACCATCCCGAAGGCGGGCTGGTGGTGAAAATCACCTTGCCCCTGAACAAGCGCCCGGGCAAAGCCTGATGTCTTTCAGACCGGGCTTCAGCCCGATCTGCGAGACTGCAAAACAGCAGCAATGAAAAAGCCGGCTTGCGCCGGCTTTTTCATTGCTGCTGAATCAGTGCAGACGCTGCGAGCCACCCGCACCGCCACGCAGCATTTTTTCCACGTCGATGGGATCGAAACGGTATTCCTGGTTACAGAACTGGCAGCTGATTTCAATCGCACCCTGTTTGGCCACGATGTCACGCAGCTCGGCTTCGCCCAAGGAAACCAGCACCTGCTCGGTGCGCTCACGCGAACAATTGCAGCGGAATATCACCTCGTCGGCCTGCAGCAGCTCAACGACTTCTTCATTATAAAGACGATAGAGCAGCTCGGTGGCCGGCAGCTCCAGCAATTCCTGGGCCGTCACGGTTTCCGTGAGACTGCAAAGCCGTGGCCAGATGTCCGCATCATGGCCTTCGTCATGACCGGGCAAGACCTGCAGCATGAGGCCAGCGGCGCTCTCGCCATCAGCTGCCAGCCAGAGTCGCGTCGGCAATTGCTCGGACTGCTCGAAATAATGCTCAAGGCAGCCCGCCAGCGTTTCACTGGTGAAAGGCACGATGCCCTGATAACGCTGGCCGTTGTCAGGATCAATGGTGATGACAAGCTGCGCATCTCCCACCAGTTCCGACAGTGGCAAATCCGCACAGGCCTCCGTCCAGCTTTCACCCAGTTGCGCAATGCCACGCAATTCGCGCCGGTGGTTGCACTCCACCATCAGCGCTTCCAATGCACCATTGCCACGCACCTGCAGGATGAGCGAACCCTCGAACTTGAGCGTGCTGGTGAGCAGCACGCTGGCGGCCAACGCTTCCGACAGCAGCACGGCAATGCGCGGCGGATAATCGTGGCGATCCAGCACCGCGCCCACGCTGTCGGCAAGCTGCACCAGTTCGCCACGCACCGGACTTTCACTGAAATGGAAACGCTGGACAAAATCGCTCATGGCTACCTCGGACAAAATTTGTCTAGTTTAGCAGCTGCAAATTCTACTATTACGCACCCCTGGCCCACTGCTTCCAGCCCTACCTTTTAGCCAGAAAAATCTTGACCGGGCAATGTACAGCCATTAGCGTTGCACGGTGCAAACTTTGCCCATGGCTATTTTTTGCTCAAAGACGCCATCCCAAAATGACTTGGGAGTTATCTCCATCCGGAAATTTGCGAGATTTGCGCGTTTATCCACTGCTTGATTTATCTGGATTTCAGGAACCCGCCGGGAGGAGCCCCCTTACCATGAAACTTACCCAAACCGCCCTGACTGCCGCGCTGCTGGCTTTCGCTGCAAACGCTGCCCTTGCTGAAGTCACCTTCAGCCCCATGGCCAGCTACCAGATCTTCGACAAAGACCACAAGCCCGTAGACAACACCGTCGGTTATGCCCTGGGCCTGGGCTACAACTTCACCCCGGTTTTCGGTGTGGAAGCTCAGTACGGCCGCACCGAGCCGACACTGGACCTCCCCTCTGCCGCCGATGGCCGTGACAGCCGCGTCACTCTTGACGGCCACATGAACCTGATGAACCCGGAAGGTACTTTCGTACCTTACCTCCTGGCGGGTGGCGGCCAGGAAAACATCAAGTTCGATGGCTCTACCGGCTTCAAGAGCACGATTGCCAATGTCGGCACCGGCCTGCTGGTCAACTTCAACCAGTACGTCGCCCTGCGCGCCGAAATCCGTGATGTCTACAACTTTGATATCGAATCCACCGACGCCCTCGTGAATGTTGGCCTGCGGTTCCGTGGGGCCACTTCCGCTCCGGCGAAGGCCGCCCCCGAGCCCCAGCCTGAGCCGCAACCGATTGAAGAAGCTGCCGCCGCTCCTGTGGTCCCGGTAGTCGTGGACAGCGATGGTGACGGCGTGCCCGACGCCAGCGACAAGTGCGCCGACACCCCTGCCGGCGTGCAAGTGGATGCCACAGGCTGCCCGCTGGATACCGACAAGGATGGCGTGCCTGACTATCGCGACCAGTGCCCGACCACGGCAGCCGGCGTGGTGGTGGACGACAAGGGTTGCGACAAGATCCTGACCGAAGCCATCAACAAGCAGCTCAACATCACCTTCGACTCCGGCAAGGCCGTGGTGAAGGATGAGTACAAGGCTGATATCGCCGACGTGGCTGACCTGCTCAAGAAGTATCCGGGCACCAGCGCTGAAATCCAGGGTCACACCGACTCCAGCGGCAACAAGGCCCTCAACACCAAGCTCTCGCAGCAGCGTGCCGATGCCGTGAAGGCCGTGCTCGTGAACGAGTACGGTATTGATGCCAGCCGCATTTCCGCCAAGGGCTATGGCTCCAGCCAGCCGGTGGCCGACAACAAGACGGCAGCAGGCAAGGCCCAGAACCGTCGCGTGATGGCCATCATCAGCGGCGAAGCCAAGAAAGTGATGAAAAAGAAGAAGTAATCCTTCTTCTGCCAAAACAAAGGCCGCCTTCGGGCGGCCTTTGTTTTTGGAGTCTCAATACCCCTCAGGCAGGGCCGTCATTTCTCCGCAGGTTCGAATCCATTCACACACCCGAATCTTGCATCACCCCGGTTCGTGCGAATGAATTCGCATCTACAAGGCCAGCTCAGCGCGCCTGTCCGAACAGATCGCGGAAGCAGGCATAATAGGACGCCATCAGCACCGGCAGCGCCACCAGCAAGCCAAGCACCAGAGCCAGCGTTCCAGCCAGTGCCACGAAAAAAACCAGAATGCTGTAAAGCAGGAAAGGCAGCCAGTTGCGCAGGCAGGCGACAAAGCTTTCCTTCATGGCATCCATTGCACCGAGATCGCTGTAGAACACAAGACCCGGTGCAAACCAGTAAGCCGCCGCCACCAGCGCCAAGGCGGCGAAGGCCAGCAACAGCACCAGCAATGCCATGAGACCGCTGCTCCCCGACATGAGTTGCATCATGACGGATTCGGGGTCAGCCGCATTGAAGAGACTGGCACTGCCCAGCAACAGCACCATCAGCACACCAGTCACGGCCATCACGACCACAATCAGCACAAGATAAAGCAGGGCCACCGTCACCAGTGCTCCCGTCTTTTCACGAAAACCGGCGAACAACCTGCCAAGATCAGCCTCCTCGCCACTGGCCAGACCATGGGCAAACGCCAGCAAGCCCGCCATGAACAAGGGACCGATCAGGAGACTGGCAATGCTGCCGACCAGGGGCAACAGGCCGAGCAGCATCTGTATGGCCGCGAGGATGACCAGGGCCGCTATCCACAAGGCCGGCGCCATCTTGAAGAGAGCCCAGCCCTCGCCTATCCAGCCGGCACCACGACTGACATCCACCCGGGCCGCAGGGGCACGGAACAGGACATCGGTACCATGCTCGGCAACATCTTTCACGACAGCTTCGGGCGGGCGATAGGGATTCAGGGGAGACGACATGTTTTTCCTCCTTGGAAAAGCGGCACACGGACGGCGCCATTGCCCCGGATGCTGGCAGGACAGGCCGTCCACAACAACCGCCCAGCCCGCAAAACCCATGGCCTTGCCAGACAGTACCGCCCTCGCCGTTTCACCCCGTTTCTGTATAATCGCCGCCTTTTCGTACAGCCCCCTCCGGGCTTACCCGTCCCCTGGTGAATACCGTGTCCATCGAAAACATCCGCAACATCGCCATCATCGCCCACGTTGACCATGGCAAAACCACGCTGGTCGACAAGCTCCTGCAGCAGTCGGGCACCCTCGGCGAGCGCGCCGGTGAAATCGAACGCGTCATGGATTCGAACGACCAGGAAAAGGAACGTGGCATCACCATCCTGGCCAAGAACACCGCCATCAAGTGGATGGACAAGCGCACCAATACGGAATACCGCATCAATATCGTCGACACCCCGGGCCACGCCGACTTCGGTGGTGAAGTGGAGCGCGTGCTCTCCATGGTGGACTGCGTGCTGCTGCTGGTGGACGCGCAAGACGGCCCCATGCCGCAGACGCGTTTCGTGACATCCAAGGCTTTTGCCCAGGGCCTGAACCCCATCGTCGTGATCAATAAGGTGGACCGCCCCAGCGCGCGTCCGGACTGGGTCATCGATCAGGTTTTCGACCTCTTCGACAAGCTCGGCGCAACCGACCAGCAGCTCGATTTCCCCATTGTTTACGGCTCCGGCCTCAACGGCATTGCCGGCCTCGAGCTGGACAAGCTGGCTCCGGACATGACACCGCTGTTCGAAACCATCGTCGACAAGGTTTCGCCGCCGGATGCCGATGTGGACGGTCCTTTCCGCATGCAGATTTCTTCGCTGGACTACAACAGCTATGTCGGCGTTATCGGCGTCGGCCGCATCCAGCGCGGCAAGGTAAAGACGAATACGCCGGTGGTCATCGTTGATCGCGAAGGCAAGAAGCGTAACGGTCGCATCCTGCAGGTCATGGGCTATCACGGCCTCACCCGCGTGGAAGTACCGGATGCCCAGGCTGGCGATATTGTCTGCGTGACCGGCATGGAAGGCCTGCAGATTTCCGACACGCTCTGCGATCCGCAGGCAGTGGAAGCCCTGCCGCCGCTTTCCGTGGACGAGCCCACCGTGAGCATGACTTTCCAGGTGAACAACTCGCCCTTTGCTGGCCGCGAAGGCAAATTCGTGACCTCGCGCAATATCAAGGATCGTCTGGAAAAAGAACTGATTCACAACGTGGCGCTGCGTGTCGAGCCCACCGATTCGCCGGATCGCTTCAAGGTCTCCGGCCGTGGCGAGCTGCATCTGTCCGTGCTGATTGAAAGCATGCGTCGTGAAGGCTTCGAGCTAGGCGTTTCGCGTCCCGAAGTCATCATGAAGGAAATCGACTGTGTGAAGACTGAACCGTTTGAAAGCGTGATTTTCGACGTGGAAGAGCAGCACCAGGGTTCCGTGATGGAACAGATGGGCCTGCGCAAAGGCGAGCTCACAGACATGGTGCTGGACGGCAAGGGTCGCGTGCGTATTACCGCCACTGTACCGTCGCGCGGCCTCATCGGTTTCCGTTCGGAATTCCTCACCATGACGTCCGGCACCGGCATCATGACCTCCAGCTTCGACAGCTACGGCCCGGTGAAATCCGGCGATGTGGCCAAGCGCAATAACGGCGTGCTGGTCTCCATGATTCACGGCACGGCGCTGGCCTATGCCCTCTTCACCCTGCAGGAACGCGGCCGCCTCTTCATCGGCCCGCAGACCGAAGTGTATGAAGGCATGGTGGTCGGCCAGAACGCGCGTGGCGAAGACATGGTGGTCAATCCCACCAAGGCCAAGCAGCTCACCAATATCCGCGCCGCCGGCACCGACGAAGCCCTGATCCTGACCCCGCCCATCAAGATGACGCTGGAACAGGCCCTGGAATTCATCGAAGACGACGAGCTGGTGGAAGTGACGCCGCAGAGCATCCGTATCCGCAAGAAGCACCTCAGCGAAAACGAACGCAAGCGCGCCAGCCGCGGCAACTGACTTCCGCACGACTGTCAGCCATAAATTCCCGTAGGAGCGGCTTCAGCCGCGAACCTTTGAAAGCGAGAAGGTTGCCGGCTGAAGCCGCTCCTACGGGAATTTATGGCTGACAGTCGTGCGGGAGTCAGTTGCCGCGGCT
>JASLCO010000104.1 GCA_030146505.1 Moraxellaceae bacterium | reverse complement strand
CGGCCTCCATTGCCTGGCCAGTTGTTCGAAAAGGACCACCCGGTGTATGCCGGGGAATATTCCTGCATGGAATTTGGCCTGCAAGCGACGCATCAGTTGTCTTCTCCTGCTGGAGAGGCCCAGCGATAGGCCAAATCCAGGAAGTCTTCCTCCGCTGTCCGCAAGCGGGTGAAAAACAGATCGAACAAGCTCTGGTGACGCTGACAATGTTCCGTCTGCCGGGCGTTGATAAAAGGCGTTCCATGCTGAGCGTGGGAATCTACTGGGTTGGGTCCGCAGAAGGCGTTGTATGCGCAATCTTCGCAGCCAGGGCTGGTGCGGGGCTGGCTGGCGCTGAGCAAATCTTGCTGGACTGGTGAGGCCAGCAGCTTGCTGAGTGGGGTGCCAATTGGCCCCAGGCGCAGTGAGGCATCGCCCGATTCCAACACCATGCGGGCTTCATCACTGGGGTAAACATGGCCATCGTAGTTGTAGACAAGCACGCTGAGTCCTGCGCCAGTCGGGCTTTGCAGGTCGACATATCCGGCATCAAAGCTGGACAGGATTTTGTTGAAGATAATACTGGCGTAGACCTCCCGCAGCTCTACGCCTTGGCGGTTCCAGTACAGGACCCGATCCAGGCAGCGTTCATAAAAATCCAGAAACTCACCAAGGCCATAGCCCAACGAGGCTTGGCCACGCTTGGCAAAGCCGTATGCACTGAGTGGACGAATGAAAATGTCCCGGAAGCCCAGCCGTACATATTCATCGATGATGTCTTCCGGATAGGCCAGCGACTCTCGGGTGGTTGTCATCAAGGCTGACACGGCCTCGGCTCCTAGCTGCGAGCGAGCCAGCTTTATGCCACCGAGCGTACGCTCATAGGAGTTCCTGCCGGGAATGGGGCGATTCCGGTCATGAAGGGCTGCTGGGCCGTCGATGCTGGTGGATAGGTAGACTTTGTGCTTCCGGAAGAAGTCACACATCTCTTCAGTTAATTGATGCAAGGTGGACGACACCACAAAACGGATGCGCCGTCTTGCCGTACTATTTTTGGCATTGATGCGTAATACCGCATGCTGGATCAGATCAAAGCGGATCAGGGGATCTCCCCCTTGGAACTCAATCGTCAGAGCTTTGGCCGTACTTTCAAAAATAGTGTCGCAAGCCGCATCCAGGTCTGCCAGCGACAGGGTAAAACCCTCTCCGTCAAGGGAGCGACTTACCTGACAGTATTTGCAGGAATGGCCGCATTGCAAAGTCAGGACAATGATGTGAAGGCTCGGTCCCGAGGAGATCGTCTCAGACTTCGCCGCTTGACGTGAGAGCAGGAGTCGTCGGCTTCCAGATGCTGGCTTCTCGCTACGTAGAAAGAAGCGTGAGCGAAGCTCGGCTTGTCGGAGCGGGGGCAGGGTCTCCGGCTGATGCTGCAATTGTTCCAGCTCGGCTTCATCCAGAAAGACGTGGTCACCTGCTGTGCTAATGGCGACAATCGTATTACCGGGCAGTTGCCGATAAAGAAAGGGAAGGACATGCGGCCTGTAGCCCATTGCAATGGTTTTGTTGTTTTGATTGATGGGGGTAGCACCAAGCATGCCGAGGTGTTGAGTATGCGTCCATCGGGCCACCCTCATGGTTATCGGATTTGACTTCCTGTTGTCCGGCCCCACCCAGCTCCGTGCGGGCAGGCCTTTCCCCCAGGCGGAATACGGAAATAGGGTTTGACTCGCAATGGATGAGTCATGAGAATCGTTCTCATCATTATTCCGGTATCCCCTTGTGCTCCTGTCCAACCTTCCCCGTTATGTCACTGCCGTGGTGCGCGCTGTCGAGGCGGCCCATGAAGCGGACCCCATTGCCCGCCGCCTGGCGGAGCTTGGCTTTGTGCCGGGTGAAACCGTGCGCGTGACGGCAGCAGGGCCTTTCGGGGCTGACCCGCTGCTGGTGCAAGTGGGCTTTACGCGCTTTGCGCTGCGTCGTTCCGAGGCGGCTCGGGTGACGGTGGAGGAGGTGGGCGCATGACGACAGCGGCCCTGCGCATTGCCCTGGTGGGCAATCCCAACTGCGGCAAGACTTCGCTCTTCAACCAGCTCACCGGTGCGCGCCAGAAGGTGGCCAACTATGCCGGCGTGACGGTGGAGCGCAAGGAAGGCCGGCTCACCCTGCCTTCCGGCCGCCATGTGCAGGTGCTGGACCTGCCCGGCGCCTACAGCCTGGAGGCCACCAGCCCCGACGAGGCCATTACCCGCGCCGTCTGCCTGGGCGAGTTCCCCGGCGAGGCGGTGCCGGATCTGCTGGTCTGCGTGGCAGATGCCACCAACCTGCGCCTGCACCTGCGCTTCGTGCTGGAAATGCGGCGGCTGGGCCGGCCCATGCTGCTGGTACTGAACATGATGGATGACGCGCGTCGCCGTGGCATCGTCATTGATACGCAGAAACTGGCACAGCGCATCGGCCTGCCGGTGGTGGAAACGGTGGCCGTGAAGAAAAGTGGCGTGGCGACCCTGCTGACCCGGCTCGACGGCGAGCTGCCCTTGGCCCAAGCGGAAGAGGCCGGTGCTTCGGCTCAAACGCTGCCGGCCGAAGACCTTCACAAGGAAGTGCGTTCGCTGCTGGCCGACACGGTCACGATGCCGCGCAATACCGATGCCCGCGACGATGCCCTGGACCGTGTGCTGCTCAGTCCGGCGCTGGGCCTGATCATCCTGGCCGTGCTCATGTTCTTTGTCTTCCAGGCCGTGTTTTCCTGGGCCCAGCCCTTCATGGACGGCATCGAGGCCGGCGTGGCCTGGCTGGGCGAGGCGGCCACCTCCATGCTGGCCGACGGCGTACTCAAAAGCCTGCTGGTGGACGGCATCTTTGCCGGCGCCGGCGGTGTGCTGGTTTTCCTGCCACAGATCCTCATCCTCTTTTTCTTCATCCTCGTGCTGGAAGAATCCGGCTACCTGCCGCGCGCGGCCTTCCTGCTGGATCGCCTCATGTTCAAGGCCGGCCTTTCAGGCCGCGCCTTCATTCCGCTGCTCTCCAGTTTCGCCTGCGCCATTCCCGGCATCATGGCGGCGCGCAGCATCAATGATCCACGCGACCGCCTCACCACCATCATGGTGGCGCCCCTCATGACCTGCTCGGCGCGCCTGCCGGTCTACACCCTGCTGATTGCCGCCTTCATCCCCCACAAGACCGTGTGGGGACTGTTCAACCTGCAGGGCATGATTCTGTTCGCCCTGTACGCCGCCGGTATTGTCAGCGCGCTGGTCGTGGCCTGGGTGATGAAGTGGATGCAGAAGGACAAGAGCGAACATGCCTTGCTGATGGAGCT
>JASLCO010000413.1 GCA_030146505.1 Moraxellaceae bacterium | reverse complement strand
TGCTCTGGACACGTAATCTATTGTCAGACAGAGCCAGTTAGCCTATCTCCCACGTCATGGCGTTAAGAGACACCCCGTCTACGTAGTACCAGAGTAGAAACACGTAATCGGTTGGGCTCTGGAAAGGCCGTCTCTCGGCTGGTCCGGCTGGTCCCAGCAGCCCTATTTTTCAAACTGTCTTGCCTAAAATTTATCAAGATTCTCGCAAGCGCTCGCGCGTATTAATCACTTTACATATATATATTATATTATTAGTATTTTTCGCTTTCCGTCTTGGCTAAAACGCCTCTAAAACTAGGCTCTCTCTAGTATAAAGCGCTTTTATCTAAGGCGGAAAGCGAAATCACACCATTTTGAGCGCTATTGACAATGTTTGCATAATATAGTAAAACGGCCATAAAATTTGAGCATTTTTAACCAGAGGGCTAAACATGGGAAAACATGCAACAACCACCCCAAAGGTCAAAGAGGCCAAAGGGTGGAGAGGGTCAGTAGCCACAAAGTACATGCCTCCCTTATGGACTAAGGAGTCAAAGCTCCAGTGGGAAGAGCTCTACTACACTCTCCACGACGAGCTGTTTAACGGCAACTGGTCAGCAACAGCGCGAGCTCTAGGAGTGCGCGTCCCCACAGCAAAGGCCTGGTATGACAATCCTCCAAAGAGAGTCCAAGAGCTCGAGACACTACGCAAAACCGTGAAGTCGGTCATCCGGTATATGCGCGAGAGCTCACACAAGAAGTATCGCCAGCAAGCCAAAGATGCCTTCACCAAGCTGCGTAGATTAAAGCTTCAGCAGGAAATTGCCGACGAGCTGGAGGTTGAGGTTACCGCTCAGCGGTACTCAGCAGCCACCCTACTATCGGCGGTAGCTTGGACAGCTGAGAGGCAGATGACCATCGATGACCTGTTATCAACGGCAAATCTGCAGGGTATGTCTAAGCGTAACGCTCGCAGGATCATCGCAGACCTTAGTCTACCCCGCACAACGACTGGTTTTGGAAAGGAGAAAGTAACATGGGTAGGAATACCACACCCGTCAGACTTATAAGGGACTTCTACATACCCGATCCGTACCGTGAGGATCATCACGCAGAGCTCCTGAACAAAGCCCGCGATAAGTACCACGATCCTGAAGGCTCACTGATCGTCGTGGTCGATGGTAAGTTCATCATCGCCCGCACGACAGACCTAGTACATGCTAAAAAGATCGCGGCTGCGTGTAAGAAGTATCACATGATTACAGAAGCCGCGCGAGTAAAGGTCAGCATCTACTCGAGCAATCCTACGCCCGTGAAGTAGCCTCGAGCCTGAGCAACTCAGCTAAGCACTTGTCCCGCGTAGCGTCGATCTCCTCGAGCAGGCCTTGATGCTGTGCGGGCGTCATGCCCTCTGCGTAGCCGAGCGGGTTATCACTCGCCTCGCACTGAGCGTAGAACTCGTCGTGCTGCTTGAGCTCGAGCCTGAGCGCTTTGATACGCTTCTTGAGCTTACGCTGCTTTTCTTGTGCTGCACGGTCCTTGCGCAGCTGTGCGGCCTGTTCCTTGTCAGCTCTTGCCTGACCGCTGGCAATGTAAGCGAGGTTGGCGTTAGCGCGACGGCGAAGCTCAGCGAGGTCAACCTTCATCATCTTTAAGCTCCCTCATCGTGGTGTATATCTCAAGCTTCATGGACGGCTCATACCTGACGCCGCCCATAATAAACGGCTCGGGTTCGATCTGCAGGAAATCTCCCCAGTCGGCAGCGGAGATCAGTGCGCGGTCGCGGGCTTCCTTGATCGACAGGCCTCCCGTACGGAAGTGATCGACGGACCTAGTGAGGCCTTCATCGGTCTCGGCAACCACATAGAACGTGGTTCGGTCAGTCTCGCGCAGCTGCATCACCCGGATCTTAATGATCTGTCTCATCACTCAGTCTCCCGTAATGGTGATGTAAATGGTCCACAGAGCGAAGAGCCCTGCGCCGACGAAGAACGCGAGCGCGAGCATATGATCGAGTTCCATCTTAGGCCTCCATGAGTTCGTCGTAGCCGACGGGGTACACCGTGCTCGGGTGGCCATCTTCGTAGGCCATGAGCGCAAGGTCGCGCGACCGAAATTGCGGCACGATGTCGGGGGGCGGTGCGAACACCAAGGTCTCGGGCCCGTCGAGGCAGTCGCTGTGCTCATCGATCCACTTGAGAAAAGCTGCGACCGATGTTGGCGCGGGCATGACGAACTCGTGGTGGTACTGAGTGCAGTCACAATCCATACCGGAGGCGATCACCCCGATTTGGCCATCGCGCGAGTGAAGGTCGAGCGCGTGTCTCGCCCAAGCGTTGCGCTTCACGGACACGTTGATGTGGGGAGCGCGGTGCCGGAAGTCTCCGGTCCTGAACAGGTTTTTGAGCAACTTGCGGGTCTTGCGGTCCATAGTGGCCTCCGTGACAAGATGGGCGTGATTGCGTATCGAGTCGCGAACATTATATACCCTTGGTAGCCAGGGTGAAACTCTCTCTATCCGCTTAATGCTTCGCTCACTTCCCCTTGAGCGAGAGGTAGACTGCGTAGGCGGAGAGGCCCGCGATAACAAAGACGATCGACAGGCCGACGATATGCTCAACGGTCATAGCGAGCCGTCCAGGTAGTAGATCTCGAGGCAGTGCTTCGTCACCTTGACGGAGAGTACCTCACGCCGCGCGAAGTACATATCGAGGTAAGCCTCCATGACCCAGGCAGGAAAGCTAAGCGGGATAGTGAAGAGTCTCATGCGGTGGCCTCCACAGCATCAAGGATCTCAGTGTTCATACCACGCAAGAACCAGAACTTCTCAAGGTTGGTCTCGCAATATGAAGACAGGACCTTCGGCAGCATGTCGGGCGTACCGCCGCCGAGGATAAATTCTTTCCCACAGTTAAAGGCTCTCTCGCAGCCCTCATCGGGAAACGGACGAGGAATGGTCATATCAAGCTCCTCAGGTAGATCAGCAAGGATGGTCCTCCGAGCCACAGGGTCAGGTTCGCGAGGATTGCGAGGCCCGTGTGGACGCGATAGCCGCGCTGTACAGCCCACACTAGGTAAGCTGCGCACGGGCCTATCGTCAGCGCGAA
>JASLCO010000090.1 GCA_030146505.1 Moraxellaceae bacterium | reverse complement strand
GCCCGCACAGAATCCCCGCGCTTTCCGGCGATGTCCAGACCCTTTCCTGTAACTCCATTGCTACCAAATCCCCCCAAAACAGCACCCTTTGCCGGCCAACTCCAAGCCAATGAAGTACTTGCGAGTGACTGGACAGTTACATTCGCTGACGAATCGGGGACAGGGGTTGATTTTTTTACGACGAGTGAGTTGTCTTTTTCAATCACGGCCGGCTTTGTTACAGATTTGTTTACTGGCACAGCCGCTTTGGCAGGGGCAGTCTTCACGCTGGTCACCGGTTTTGCAGCGACAGTTTTGTCGGGCTCGCCACGCAAACGCAAACGCTGGCCGGGGTAGATGGTGTAGCTGCTGTCGAGACGGTTGATACGAGCCAGTTCGTGGTAATCCGTGTCGTAACGCAGGGCAATGGAATAGAGCGTTTCACCGGCAGCCACGGTATGCGAGACAGGCCCGGCACCGGTCAGGGAGCGTTCAACCACCAGCGGCGGCTGGCGGCTGGCGCAGGCAGCCAGCAGCAGACAGAGCAGCAGCGCCCAGCGCCGGCCCGGCACTAGAGCACTCCGCCCAGCATGGGCACGAAGCGCACCTGTTCCAGCACGCGGGTTTCGTGGCTGTCACCACGGCGGGTGATGAGCAGCAAATCCTGGACTTCACCGCCCCCCACCGGAATCACGAGTCGACCGCCTTCCGCCAGTTGTGCAATCAGCGCCTTGGGCACACCCAGCGGAGCGGCCGTGGCAATAATGCCGTCAAAGCCGGCTTCCTCCGGCCAGCCCAGGCCACCGTCGGTATGGCGCAGGCGCACATTGTGCAGCTTGAGCAATTGCAGGCGCGAACGCGCCTTGTCCTGCAGGGCACGTATGCGCTCCACCGAAAAAACCTGGCGCACGAGTTGCGCCATCACGGCAGTCTGGTAGCCAGAGCCAGTACCTATCTCCAGCACTTTGTGCAGCGGACCGTCGGCCAGCAGCACTTCAGTCATGCGCGCCACGATATAGGGCTGCGAAAGCGTCTGCTGGTGGCCTATGGGCAGGGAGGTGTCGTCATAGGCGCGATGCGCCAGGGCCTCGTCGAGGAAAATATGGCGCGGGGTACGACGCATGACATCAATCACGCTGAGATCGGTGATGCCCTGTTCGAAAAGCTTGTCCACCATGCGGTCGCGCGCGCGCTGCGACATCATGCCGGAACCGCGCAAGTCATTGTTTGTCATTCTTCTGCCAAAACTCCGTGAACCCCGCGCGGCAATGCGCCTGCCCCGCCAAGCGGCGAGATTACAAATCTTTTGCCCAGCGCGACACATCCTGCAGGGCATCATGGCGCGTGAGATCGGTCAGCAGCGGCGTCACGCTCACATAACCCTCCTCCACGGCCTGGAAATCCGTGCCGGTGCCAGCATCGGCCGGATCACCGGAAAGTCCTATCCAGTAAGTCTTGCGGCCGCGCGGGTCTTCCAGCGTCAGCACATCCTTGGCACGCCCGCGATGACCGAGGCGCGTCACCTTGAAGCCACGCAAATCCGCCATCGGCAGGTCCGGCACATTCACATTGAGGATGGTGCGCTCGGGCAGACGCAGATGGTTCCAGCCCTTGATGAGCCGCACCACCATGGCCGCCGCTGGGCGATAGGATTCGATGCCGTAGCCCCTGGCATGCGCGCCCACCAGCGAGACGGCCATGCCGGTCTTGCCGAGGAAGCGTCCTTCCAGCGCAGCAGCGACAGTGCCGGAATAAAGCGTGTCGTCTCCCAGGTTGGCGCCCGAGTTGATGCCGGAGACCACAATGTCCGGCTCGAAATCGAGAAAGCCATTGAGGGCCAGATGCACACAGTCAGCCGGCGTGCCGTTCACCGCCCAGAAACCGTTGCGCTGGCGCACGGGGCGCAAGGGGCGATCCAGGGTAAGTGCGCTGGAAAAAGCGCTGCGCTCGCTGTCGGGAGCCACTACCGTGACTTCGCCCAGAGAGGCCAGAGCCTCAGCCAGGGCTTCCAGACCCGGCGATTGCACGCCGTCATCGTTACTCAACAGGAATCGCATTCGCGGCATCTCTCAACTGCACCAGCTCGCGCAGCACGCTGGTGGCAAAGGCTCCCGATGGTAAAGCAAAGGCAAGGTGAAGGCTGCTCTCGTCCAGCCAGGCCCAGGACAAATCCGACACTTTCAGGCGCAGGGCGCGACGCTGGGCATCCACGCCAAAGCGCGCCAGCCCTGCCAGCAACTCCGTCGCCGGCTGCAATACGGACTGCTCCAGTGCCAGCACCTCGTCACTCACGGCCGATTCGCCCCGCCCCGGCATGGGGCCAGTGGCATGGATTTCCATTTTGAGCAGACGTTCAGGCAATGCCGCATCACCGGGCTCCGGGCGGAAAAAACTGCCGCGCCCATCCAGCATCAGCACATCGCCCGGCAGCATGTGGCCCCAACGCTGCATCGCGACGCGCCGCCCCAGCACCGCATTGAAAAAAGCCGAGCGTAGCGCGGACAGCGCAATGCTCTCGCGATTATTGAGATGGCGGCGCGGCTTGCCAGCCAGCACCATCTCGCCTGATGCCAGATTGGCATTGTCATGCCCGAAGCGCTGCGGCCCCACATAATTGGGTACACCTTCGGCCGCCACTCGCGCCAGCCTGGCTTCAAGCTCCGCCTTGTCACCGCTGACATCACGCAACACGATGCCGAAACAGTTGCCCTGATGCGCGCCGCGCTTGAGCTTGCGCGCATTCCAGGTCTGCTCCAGCAACTCGATCTCGTCATTCCAGACCGCGGAAAAGTCCGGCAGTTGCCGCGTGGGGACATGCACGCTGAACCATTGCGTGGTCACCGCGCGCCGATCCTTGAGGCCGGCATAACTCACGGCGTCATCACGCAGGCCGGCCGCCCTGGCCAGCTGACCGGCCACCCAGGCCGTGTTCTGGTTGCGCTTGCGGATTCTCAGGAAGACATGCTCGCCTTCACCGCTGGGCTCAAAGCCCTGGACTTCATCCACGCAGAAATCTTCAGGCCCGGCACGCAAGGTGGCCTGCACCTGGGGGGCGCCCTGCGCATAGGGCTGGTTTTCCAGCAGAAAAGAGGACCAATCCATATTTTTACGTCTTTATAAAAGCATCGCGGCTAAAGCTGCCCCTACGAAAAACACGATTTTGTAGGAGCGGCTTTAGCCGCGAACAGGACAAAACATCAAACCGGAAACAGCATCACGACAGCGTGTGCTTCTATCCCCTCACGGCGCCCGACAAAACCCAGCTTCTCGGTCGTAGTCGCTTTCACACTGACCTGAGTCGCATCCACACCAGCATCTTCGGCAATACGCTGACGCATCAATTCGATATGAGGCGCCAGCTTGGGACGCTCGGCCAGCACCGTGATATCGGCATTACCCAGTGCATAACCCTGTGCCTGCATCAGCTTGATCACATGACGCAGCAGTCCGCGGCTGTCGGCCCCACTGTAATTCGCATCGGTATCGGGAAAGTGCTTGCCGATATCACCCAGCACCAGTGCACCGAGAATGGCATCACAAAGCGCATGCAGAGCAACATCGCCATCGGAGTGCGCCACCAGGCCCTGCTCGTGCGGAATCTTTACGCCACCCAGGGTTACATGGTCACCAGGACCAAAGCGGTGCACATCGATGCCATGGCCAATGCGGGGAAAAGACTTGTTCATAAACCGGCCTCGGCCTGCAAGCGCAAAAAGGCTTCCGCCAGCTGCAGGTCTTCGGGATAGGTGATTTTCAGGTTGTCGCGGGCGCCCTCCACCAGCAACGGTTTTTCGCCCTGCAATTCCACGGCCTGCGATTCGTCCGTGACCACGATTCCCTGCGCTCTGGCCGACAGCAACGCATCGCGCAACAGGCCGTAACGAAAAACCTGGGGCGTCAGCGCATGCCAGAGATGGTCGCGCGACACCGTTTCCGCCACTTCATCACCACTGCTGCGCTTCATGGTGTCACGCACGCGATTGGCCAGCAGGCCACCCACCGGATGCACGGCAATCGCTGCCAGCAACAGTTCCACATCCTCGATGCGCACGCAGGGACGGGCCACGTCATGCACCAGCACCCAGTCATCTTCCGCCGCCTGGTTCGCAATGGCGACGAGCCCGGCCAGCACGGAATCGGCGCGCTCGGCACCACCCGCGACAAAACGGATGAGAGAGGCATCACGGTATTCCAGCACACCGGCACGCGCATCATCCGCCGCCACGGGAACAATGATGGCCTCGGTGGGCAGCTGGCTGAGCCTGTCCAGCGTGCACTGGATTACGGTGCGGTCATTGAGGGGGAGATATTGCTTGGGCACATCGCCACCGACACGCAAACCCTTGCCGGCAGCGGGTACCACGCACCAGAGAACCATCAGCGCCTCACCCCGCAAAAAGCCATCAGCTATACGCCCTTAGAAAATCCATTAATGCGTTACCTGCTAAGGCGCCGACTGGGCAGGAGCCGGCTGTGCAGCCGGCTTTTTCGCATCGGGATTGCCAGTGACGAGATAGAAGGTTTCATTCTGCTTGATCATGCCAAGATCAAGACGGCCATGCTCTTCCACGGCCTCCAGCCCGTTCTTCAGATCCTTCACTTCTGCTTCCAGCACGCGATTGCGCTCCAGCAGCTTTTCATTTTCTTGGGCTTGTTCCGCCACCGCCGCTTTCAGCTTCTGCACATCACGGACGCCACCCTCTCCGAACCAGAGATTGAACTGCAACGCGAGGAAAGCCACGAGGGCAATCAGCAGCAGCAGTTTTCCGAAGAGGGTTTTTTCCATTTCCTTAAGTCCGTCATTCCCGCGAAAGCGGGAATCTTGCGAATACGGGCAGAGTCTTATCAAACGCCCTGCCTGAAGCCAGAAGATCCCCGCCTGCGCGGGGATGACGGCAGTAAACTGCCGTCACTTGAGGCCGCGGAACTCGGCCTTGCCGCGATACGGGGCGCGACGGTCCAGTTCCTGCTCAATGCGCAGCAACTGGTTGTACTTGGAAACGCGGTCGGAACGGCAGAGCGAGCCTGTCTTGATCTGGCCGGCAGCAGTCGCCACGGCAAGATCGGCAATGGTGGCATCTTCGGTTTCACCGGAACGGTGCGAAATCACCGTGGCGTAACCGGCTTCCTTGGCCATGTAGATGGCATCCAGGGTTTCGGTCAGCGAACCGATCTGGTTGTACTTGATGAGGATGGCATTGGCCACGCCCTGATCAATGCCCTTCTTGAGAATGGAAGGATTGGTGACAAAAAGATCATCGCCCACCAGTTGCACCTTGTCGCCGATCTTGTCGGTCAGCAGCTTCCAGCCCGCCCAGTCAGACTCATCCAGACCGTCTTCAATCGAGATGATGGGATAGCGGCTGGCGAGATCAGCCAGGTAATCCACAAATTCGGCGGAGGTGAAGGTCTTGCCTTCGCCTTCGAGATGGTACTTGCCGTCCTTGTAGAATTCGCTGGAGTCGCATTCCAGTGCAAGCATGACATTCTCGCCCGGCTTGTAACCGGCCAGCGTGATGGCTTCCATGATGGCCTTGAGCGCATCTTCATTGGTGGCGAGATTGGGAGCAAAACCGCCTTCGTCACCCACTGCCGTATTCAGTCCACGCTTTTTCAGCACACCCTTGAGGGCATGGAAAACTTCGGCGCCGCAACGCAGGGCTTCGGCAAAGGAGTTGAAGCCCACAGGCTCGATCATGAATTCCTGGATGTCGACCGTGTTGTCGGCATGCTCACCGCCGTTGATGATGTTCATCATGGGCACGGGCATGGTGAAGGAAGACTGGCCGCGCAGCTCGGCGATGTACTGGTACAGCGGAATCTTCTTTTCAGTAGCAGCCGCACGGGCCACGGCAAGGGAAACAGCCAGAATGGCATTGGCACCCAGCTTGGATTTGCTCTCGGTACCGTCGAGATCAATCATGGCCTTGTCGATGGCGGCCTGGTCAAACACACTGCGACCCACGAGCAGTTCGCGGATATCCACATTCACATTGCCCACAGCCTTCTGCACACCCTTGCCGAGGTAACGTGCCTTGTCGCCATCACGCAGCTCCAGTGCTTCGCGCGAGCCGGTGGACGCGCCCGAAGGCGCATTGGCAC
>JASLCO010000058.1 GCA_030146505.1 Moraxellaceae bacterium | reverse complement strand
TGCAGGTACAGCACAACATCGATCTGGATTTCGCCGAAGGCATACGCTCCCTCATGCGCCAGGATCCGGACATCATCATGGTGGGTGAGGTGCGTGATGGCGAAACGGCCGACATGGCCATACAGGCCGCGCTCACTGGCCATCTTGTCCTTTCTACGTTGCACACGAATGATGCGCCATCGTCCATCAACCGTCTGGTGGATCTGGGCGTGCAGCCTTTCCTGATTGCCGCCACCATTCTTGGTGTGATGGCGCAGCGCCTGGTGCGCAGGCTTTGCCCGCACTGCAAGGTGGAAGTGGAGTGCGACGAAGCCGCCTGGGTGGAGCTGACCGCGCCGTGGAAGGCGCCGGTGCCGAAAAAGATTTTTGCGCCAAAGGGCTGCCTGGAATGCCGCGATACCGGTTATCTCGGCCGCATGGGCATTTACGAAATCATGTTGCTGTCCAATGACCTGCGCAAGGTCATCAGCGATGGCGCTGCGCTGGGTGACATCAAGAAGCAGGCTTACAAGGAGGGCTTGCTGCCCCTGCGCCTTTCCGGGGCACAAAAAGTGGCGCAGGGCATGACGACGATAGAAGAAGTCATGCGCGTAGCGCCGCTTAACTGAATTCATGTTTGGAAAAAGGGGATAAGGAAATGGGTTCTGCCGTGTTTTTTCTGATTGCTTTCGCGGTTGTTGTGGTGGTACTGACGGTCAAGCAGGTGCCGCAGGGGTATCACTGGACGCTGGAGCGCTTTGGTCGCTATACGCGCACCATGGAGCCCGGCCTGCAGTTCATCATGCCGATTTTCGACAAGGTGGGTGCTCGCCTGAACATGATGGAACAGGTGCTGGACATTCCGCCGCAGCAGGTGATTTCGCGCGACAATGCCATGGTCACCATTGATGCCGTCTGCTTCTACCAGGTCTTCAATGCTGCGCAGGCCGCCTATGAGGTAAGCAATCTCGATTACGCCATCCGCAACCTCACCATGACGAATATCCGTACCGTCATTGGTTCTCTGGACCTGGACCAGATGCTCTCGCAACGTGACCACATCAATTCGCAATTGCTCACCATTGTCGACCAGGCCACCAATCCCTGGGGCATCAAGATCACACGCATCGAAATCAAGGACATCACTCCGCCGGCCGATCTGGTGAATGCCATGGCGTCGCAGATGAAGGCCGAGCGCACCAAGCGTGCCCAGATACTGGAGGCAGAGGGCACGCGTCAGGCGGCCATCCTGGAAGCGGAAGGCAAAAAGCAGGCACAGATTCTGGAAGCCGAAGGCGAGCGTCAGGCTGCCTTCCTCGAGGCAGAAGCGCGTGAGCGTGCCGCCGAAGCGGAAGCCAAGGCCACCATGATGGTGTCGCAGGCCATTGCCAAGGGTGACATCCAGGCCGTGAACTATTTCGTGGCGCAGAAATACGTGCAGGCACTCAGCCTCATTGCCTCCAGCCCCAACAGCAAGTTGGTGATGATGCCGCTGGAGTCGTCGCAGGTGATCGGCTCCATTGCCGGTATCGGTGATCTGGTGAAAGACCTGCAGGGCAAGAAGGCCTGAACATGGACTATTTCAATGCGCATCCGGCGTGGTGGTGGCTGAGCCTGGGCATTGCCCTGCTGATTGTGGAAATGCTGTCGGGCACGCTGATTTTCTTTTTCATCAGTGTGGGCGCTTTCCTGGTGGCGCTGCTCACCTGGGCTCTGGACCTGGGCGGAGTGGCGCAGGGCGTGGTGTTTGCGGCAACCACTGTGGCCGCGGTAACGGCCTGGCGCCGTTTCCGTCCCAATCCCGGCGACAGGCTGGAGCAGCGCGCTGCTGCCGCCGGCCTCAACAGTCGCCTCGCGGGTTTTGTCGGGCGCGAGGCTGTGCTGGAGGAAGCGCTCAGCAATGGTCGCGGCCGTATCCGCCTGGATGACAGCTACTGGAATGTAGTAGGTGAAGATCTGCCGGTGGGTAGTCGTGTGCGCGTCATTGCGGTGGAAGGCATGATCCTGCGCGTGCAGGTGCTCTGATTCCGTCGGCAATGGCGGTGGGCCAGGAACTGGCCTCTTCGGCTCTTTCTTGCAAGTGGCGGCCTGCGCACAATGCGGGGCCGCCATTTTTGTTGCCCGAAACTGCCCCGAACACAGGAGATTTGCCGTGGCCCAGCAGCGTATTGAAATCGTGAAGGAGTTTGCCGCTCCGGTTGAGCGTCTGTTTGCCTATCTGGGCGAGCATGAAAATCTGGAGGCTGTTTTCGGCCTGCCCAAGATCAAGCGTATCAGCGACGGCAAAGATGCCCGCAACGGCGTGGGCTCGGCACGTGAAATGCGTATCCTGGCAGGGCCGTCCTTTGTCGAAACCGTGACGGCCTACAAGGAAAACGAACTCATCGAATACCGCATCACCCGCGGCAGCCCGCTCAAGAACCATCATGGCGTCATGCGCTTTTATCCCACCGCCGCCGGCGGCTCCCGCCTGCACTACACCATCGTCTTCGAAGGCAAGTTCCCACTGGTAGGGCAGATCGTGCGTGTGGGCCTGGATCAGGGCATACGCCGTGGCCTGGACAAATTGCGCCTCTGAAGGCTGCCTGTCGTGCAAATAAAGGCCGGTTCATAAGACCGGCCTTTTTTGTTTCGGCGCAATCATGGTTGCCATCACGGGAAGTTGGTAACGTTGAGACAAAGTATTGAGCGGCGTCGAGCTTCCTGTCTCTCTCTTGTGCGGAGCGAAACGATAAATTCGGATTGATCGAATTTCGAACGAATGTCTTTCGGAATGGAGCGGCGGAAGTAGAAAATGCCGTTGCGAGTTTGCAGACAGCCATAAATAGAAAGGGTCATGCTGTACCACCTGGTTGTACCAGACGAGACGACATGGCCCTAACTGCTTGATTTTACTTGAAATTGGTGCCAGGAGAGGACTTGTTTGGTTTCTGCAATTCATTGATTTTTAAATAAATAAAAGTAATCGATTTGTATGTTACCCAATGCAGTTACCCGGCATTTTTTCGCTACCAAGTTGTAGTGTTTCTGGTGGTCTATAACCACAACATGTAGTGGCACCTTCATTCGTCGGAAAATGCGATTTTGATCGTCTTTGGGTAACTGACTTTTTGCTCAGAAACTGACCAAGGGATTTTAGTGGTGTCTCTTGGATGTCGACCGCAAGGAAAATGCCCTAAAGGTTCAAGTCCCAAATGCGTGGCTTGAGTATCCACACTGGATAGTCAGTCGGCCCTTGCGAAAGGGTTGCAGATACGCAATTGATCATTAATTACCAAGCCATCCTGCATATCTTCGCTGTATAAGCGCTCGCATCCTGCCAGCAGGGCAGAAGAGACAATCATGGCGTCGTACACGGATAAGCCGTAACGCTCAGTCACCTGCCGCCCCTGCTCATGGCTTCCGATAGTCAGTGACTCTGCTGGGCAGAGGGACTGCACGAGTGTCATGAACTCGTTGAGCTCTGGCCAAGGCATCTTGAGCTTGCGGCGGGCAACATTGGTAATCTCGTTGAGCACCTGAACACTGATGATTGCGCCGGCACGAATAAGGACTTCTGCCTGGTCGGCTTTGGTTTTGTCCTCCGACAGGAGATAGACAAGTACATTGGAGTCAATGAAGGCCTTAGCTACGCTCATTGGCCTCTTCCCGGTCAAACTTGAAGTCTGCCGGCAGCCGACCCCGAAAGGCACGGAGACGTTCCAGGAATTGCTCGGCTCCCGCTTTTTTGCTGATTTCGAAAGCCCGCACGTCTGCAATACGGATCTCGATGTCATCCCCTTCCTTCAGGGCTAGAGCTTCGACAACGGCGGCGGGCAGGCGAACAGCAAGGCTGTTGCCCCATTTCGAGACTTGCATG
>JASLCO010000045.1 GCA_030146505.1 Moraxellaceae bacterium | reverse complement strand
AGTGCTGCGGGTGGATGATGGTGCCCTTGAATTTCTTTTCACCCGGGAATTCCGGACGGTAGCCGGCTTCGTAGTTGTAATAACCGGTGCAGCTGATGACGAAGCTTGCGGTCCAGGTTTCGGTTTCGCCCGTGCCCACATTCTGCACGGTGCTGACCCATTGGGCCTTGCTGCTGTCCCAGTTGGCCGAGGTCACTTTGCGGCCAAAAGAGATTTTCTTGTCGATGCCGTTTTCGCGTGCCGTTTCCTGGATGTAGTCACGGATGGTGCTGCCGTCGGCAATGATCTTGGAGTAGTCCGTCCAGGGCTTGAAGCTGTAGCCCAGGGTGTACATGTCGGAGTCGGAGCGTATGCCGGGGTAGCGGAACAGGTCCCAGGTACCGCCGATGGCCTGACGGCCTTCGAGGATGGCGTAGGTTTTTTCCGGGCAGTTTTTCTTGAGGTGGTAGGCAGCACCGATGCCGGAGAGACCGGCGCCGATAATCAGAACGTCAACGTGTTTGCTGGCCATGTGCGGATACCTGTTCTTGTGGATGCAGCTGGTCTTGTGACAGTAGTTGGCAGCTCGCCAGTAACGGGCCTGGGTGACGCGGCCACGAGCCGTCTTGCAACGTGAATGATCGTAGTGGCGCCTCTGCCGGGGTGTGGAGGTGGCTAGCGGCCATTTTCCAATCATTCGGGGCCAATGTAGCTATCTTGTTGAACAGAAAGGGAAATCTTGTCTGACAAGAAGTCGTGTCAGATGACCGTTCGGTTTCCTGAAGGTTTGCCTGTTCCCCATCCGGGGAGGCGAGCCATCAGGGTTTCTCCATTGGGTTCCAGCAGCCTTCAATGCTTCGTCGCCAGTGGCGCCGGCACTGTCTTGCTGCCTTCGATAAAGGCATAGATCGCACGGCTGACGGCGGCTTCCACATCCAGTTGCCTTTCGGCCTTCTTGATCAGCAGGGCGGTTGCCACGGCACAGGCCTGTGCCGCTTCCTCATAGCCCAGCCCGTGTTTTTCCTTCACGGGCGTCAGCAGCGGTTCCAGCAGTTTTTGCGCGGACAGGAAGCCTATTTCGTCCTGGCCGTCTTTCAGTTTTTCCATGTCGATGCGGCTGCTGTCCACGGTGATGCCGAGACGGCCCAGCGTGGCATCCAGCAGGCCGACAAGGGCAGGACCGCCACGGCCGGCCACCGGCGTGCGCAGCACCGTTCCCGGCGCCTGCGGATTCAGGGCATGCGAATAGGAACGGAACAGGAAAGTGCCCGCCATGCGTGCGCAGCACTGCACGCGTGTCATGGCGCTGGCCTGGAGTTCGCCGTCCACCAGTCCGGCGATGGCGGTGGCGGCAGCAATCTGGGCGTCGCTGAAGGGGCGCATGGAGAGTTCCTTGTGAAGATGATGGCGTAGCGTGGGCAAATGCTTTGCCTTTACCCACGCGTCAGGGCATGGATTCTGCGGTAGGGTTTGTTTCGGGTTTGAGCCGTAAGGAGTAATTCCGCTGGATAAAGCCCGCACGGGTAAATCCCGGCGGGTTTACCTGCCTCATGCCTTTTTCACGAATTCCGATTTCAGTTTCATGGCACCGAAGCCGTCGATCTTGCAGTCGATATTGTGGTCGCCTTCCACCAGACGGATGTTCTTCACCTTGGTGCCCACCTTGAGCGGGGCGGAAGCGCCTTTCACTTTCAGGTCCTTGATGATGGTCACGCTGTCGCCATCGGCCAGCGGATTGCCATTGGCATCGCGTACATCAAGGCTGCCTTCATTGCTGCTGGCCGCTTCGCCATCGCGCGGCCATTCATGGGCACATTCCGGGCAAACCAGCATGGCACCGTCTTCATAGGTGAAGGTGGACTGGCACAGGGGGCAGGAAGGCAGCAGGCTCATGACGGGCTCGGGGTGACGAAAAAAGGAGCGGCATTATAGCGTCCATCAGGCGGACAAGGGGGCCGCACTATGTCTGCTGCGTTGTCCTGGCGTACTCCGGCTTGCGCTCGCGGTTGATGATGTCGCCACGAGTTTCCAGCAGCCTGCTGACCACGGTTTCGTAAGTGCTGTTGTCCGTGGAGAAGTGGGGTATGTCCTGGCCCTGAAGAGAAGCACAGAGATTGGCGCAGGCCAGGGCCTGTGGCAGGGCGTGGCCGTAGTGTGCAAGGAAACGGGATTCGCCATTCACGATATCCGCCATCAGTGGCGGACTCAGCATGCCGACGCTTTCCAGCAAGGGGAAGGGCAGGATATTGCGCAGGCGGCTCAGAAAATCAGTGCCGACGTCGAACTTGCCCAGCCTTGTCCTGTGGTGGGCGATCTGCAGGCAGGCATCAATGAAAAATCCCAGATGCACATTGTTCCGGGCAAACAGCATCACCGAATTGTTCACCTTGTGCGTAATGACCGGCTCGGCATGAGCCCCCAGATGCGTCCACATTTCATGGGTGAAGGCAAAACCTTGCGGGAGGGAGAGCTGCATGGCATCCGGCCGGAATACCAGTACGTCGGCGTCCAACCAGATGGCCAGTTCATACGGACCGGCCAGAAATTCCCGCGCCAGCAGCAGGCGCGAAAGATCAGTCACCGGACAGATTTCCTGTCCTGCTTTCCGGCGATACCAGTCCGGCGCCAGTGCCAGGAATTCGTCACCGGAAAAATGATAGTCATGGCCCGATTGGCGTGCCCAGTCACGCACGCTGTCCATGCACTGCTGCATCCAGGCCGGAACGTTTTCCCTGCGGTAGGACTGGTAAACGATGGCCTTCATGGCCGCTCCCGGATGTTTGTAGGGTGGCTTAACCCGCCCGCCATGAGTGGAGTCCGGAGATGCCTACTGGTCTGGAGCATGCGGGTGATGTCGTCACCATTTCTGCGTACTGGCCCGGCGAGCCTTGCGGGCCTTGCTCATGATGGCCAGGCCTGCTTCCGGGGAAATCCCCAGCGCTTCGCAGTACCAGAGGTATTCCACCACATCCAGCCGGCGGTCGCCCTGCTCCACCTTGTGGATATAGGTGTGGGGTTTGTCGAGTCGCAGTGCCAGGTCACGCATTGACAGGCCCTGTGCTTCCCGCTGGGCCTGCAGCCAGTCGCGCAGTGCCTGCATTTCATCGGACGAGATGCTGTAAGTCATGCGTACCCATTTAAGGTACGATTGCATTTGTTCCTGAATTGGGAACACTGGTGGCGAGAGAGCCGGCAAGAGGCCGGCTGATTCCTGCCGCCCTGTAAACAACAAGGAGATGGGGTATGAAGAGGATCACGTGTGCGCTGTTGCTGCTTGCCTTTACAACAGGCGCAGCCTGGGCCGGGGAGGGGGCAGACCAGGGCTTTTATATCGGTCTGCTGGCTGGCAAGCACAAGATTGATGATGACGATGTGAGTGGCGGTGCGGCAGGTGGCTTGATGGGTGGCTACCGCATTGCCAATGGTTTTGCGGTCGAGGTGGCTTTTACGGGCAGTGATCTCGATCTCGACAAGATTTTTCCCGATTGCACGCTGGAGCTTGATACGGCGGCTGTTTACGGGGCTTACAGGAGTTCCGGTATGGCTTACTTCAAGGGCAGGATTGGTTTCCTGCGGGAAGAGTTCACATCGCGCGACAGTTGCGTCGGCCTCATCAATGAAGAAGGCGACAGTGGCATGAGCCTTGGCGTCGGCGGAGGTTTGCGTTTCGGCAAAGGTGCATTGGAAATCGAGTACACCGTTGTCGAGCAGGATGTTGACCAGATCGCGGTCAACCTTCTCTACAACTTCTGAGCTGCAGCATCATGGCCTCGGCAAGGTGTATTTGCCGGAGCCATGATGCCTATGGGATGCAGATGGCCCTGCATCAGCTCGCCAGAATCTGCCGCAGTACAAACGGCAGGATGCCGCCGTGCCTGTAGTAATCCACCTCGATCGCCGTATCGATCCGCGACAGCACGCTGACTTCTTGTCGCGTGCCATCCGCCCGCGTGATGACCAGCGTCAAATCCTGTTGCGGTTTCAGTTCTCCTTCCACACCGAGAATGTCGAAAGTCTCGTCGCCCTTGAGTCCCAGCGAAGCCAGTGAATCGGCGCCCTTGAACTGCAGGGGCAGCACGCCCATGCCGACGAGGTTGGAGCGGTGTATGCGCTCGAAGCTGCGCGCGATCACGGCCTTGATGCCGAGCAGCTGCGTGCCCTTGGCGGCCCAGTCGCGGCTGGAACCGGTGCCATATTCTTCGCCGGCGAAGACGACCGTCGGCGTGCCGCGCCTGATGTATTCCATGGCGGCGTCGAAGACGGTGGTCTGCTGGCCGTCCAGCAGGGTGTAGCCGCCTTCCACGCGTGTGCCGTCGGCATTCGCGGGCAGCATGAGGTTTTTCACGCGCACATTGGCGAAAGTGCCGCGGATCATGATGTCGTGGTTGCCGCGGCGCGAGCCGTAGGTGTTGAAGTCGGCGGGGTTAACGCCGTGTCCGGTGAGGTACTTGCCGGCGGGTGTGGTGGGGCGGAAGGAGCCGGCGGGCGAGATGTGGTCGGTGGTAACGGAGTCGCCCAGCAGGAGCAGGGCGCGCGCGTTCCGGATGTCGTTCACCGCGCCATGCTGCATCTTGAAATCCTCGAAGAAGGGCGGCTTGGCGATATAGGTGGACTGCGGCCAAGTATAGACATTGCCGTGCGCACTCTGGATGTTGTTCCAGAGATCGTTGTCCTTGGTGAAATCGGAATAGCGTTCGCGGAACACGACGGGATTGAGCGCAATGGGCAGCAGCTTTTCCACTTCCGCATTCGTGGGCCAGATGTCGCGCAGGAATACCGGCTTGCCGTCCGTGCCTGTGCCCAGGGGCTCGGTGCTCATGTCGATATTGACGCGTCCGGCAATGGCGAAGGCGACCACGAGTGGCGGAGATGCCAGGAAGTTGGCGCGGATGTTCGGGTGTATGCGTGCCTCGAAGTTGCGGTTGCCGGAAAGCACGGCGGCGGCGATGACATCGTTTTCGACAATGGTTTCATTGAATTCCGGTGCAAGGTCGCCGGCATTGCCGATGCAGGTGGTGCAGCCGAAGGCGACGACATTGAAGCCTAGGTCGTCCAGGTATTCCTGCAGGCCGGCGGCTTTCAGGTATTCCGGCACCACGCGTGAGCCGGGGCCGAAGGAGGTCTTCACGCGCGGGCTCACGATCAGTCCTTTTTCCACCGCTTTCTTGGCCAGCAGGCCGGCCGCCAGCAGCACGGCCGGATTGGAGGTGTTGGTACAGGAGGTGATGGCGGCAATCAGCACGTCGCCATGGCCGAGATCAATCGCTTCGCCCGGCATGGAAGTCGGTTTGGCATTGAGGTGGTTGTCGATCATTTCCACTTCATTGCGTGACAGCGGGCGGTCCGGACGCTGCGCGGCAAAGGGCTTGCTGGCCGGCAGGGTGAGCTTGGTGGCATAGCGCTTGCCCAGGTCGCCGGCATTCTTGTTGAAGCCGTTTTCCGTCATGGGCTTGCTGAAAAGCGTGTTGAAGCTGTCTTTCATTTTCGGCAGTTCGATGCGGTCCTGCGGGCGCTTGGGGCCGGCCAGCGAGGGCACGATGCTGGAAAGGTCCAGGCTGAGCACGCGCGTGTAGTCGATCTCGCCGGCTTTCGGGACACCGAACATTTGCTGCGCGCGGAAATAGGCTTCGAAGGCTTCCACTTCTTCATCTTTGCGGCCGGTGCCTTTCATGTAGGCCACGGTGGCTTCGTCCACGGGGAAGAAGCCCATGG